>CAYYAN010000030.1:0-9823 GCA_964469825.1 uncultured Chthoniobacter sp.
ATTTCCACAAGCTTCAGTAACAACATCAGTCATGTAGGTTGTTGCAAACTTACCTTCCCATGGTAAAGCTTCAAAAGGTGCTTGGAAGCGAAAGGCAGAAAAAGCTGCCATTGCAGTTGACCATATGGATCTTATTACAGCAGGATTGCGCACAGAATAATAGAGATGAGCATTCCACTCCTGGCTTTTATTTGTTTCTTCCTCAACAAATTTTTTAAATGTACCAACTGTTAAGGGTTGCTTTTCTTTACCTTGAAATTGCCTTTCATAACTCCAAAGAATTTCTTGTTGATTAACCGAGTTGACTTTTTTAAAGAAATCCATCGTAACAAGGAGCATTAAAGCATGTTTCACTCCCTCCTCTGCTGTGTTTAGTTCATCGATTACGTAATCTTTAGGAAGTTCCTTTGATAAAAATGCGTTATAAAACAAATTACGTCCATTAGAACGGATTACTTTATCATTCTCTGAATCAGGAGAGTGATAGAGATCGGATGCAGAATAATCTGAAGGGAGATAAATACTACGCGGGTTGATTCCTTGATCTGTTAAAATCTTTTTTCGGTTAGTAATAAAATTCCTAAGTTCTTCGACTGTTATGAATTGTTTAGCAGTTCTTAGTGAAAAATTTTCATTAAATTGTCGCACAGCATCCAATCCATAAGCATTCTCAATAAAAACTTGTATTAGTGCTAACGTCTTTTCTTGCGGCGCAATTGTGGTCTTATCCTCTATAAAAAGATTGACTGGAGTTTCAACTGCGCTGCTTGAATCTGCCTTCAATAGTTCTTCTATTTGTTTAAAAAATGCAGGTCGCTCAATAACAATCTCTTTTTTCTCTTTTTTGAACTGATCCTGTTTTCTTTTTTGAAGCTTATATTTTAGCAAATAAGCATCTGCGAGCTGATTGTAAGCATCTTGAATATTTGTAATGTGCTTATAAAGTTCATCTAAGCCAGCTAAATCTACTCCCCTTTCTTTTGCTCCTTCAACTTTAGCTTTTATCTCGGCTGCTTGTTCTGAAAAGAACTCGCTACTTGTCTTAAGATCATGCCAAATATGCTCCATTGCTTGCAAACTTTGAGGTAGTTTTGCTTCAAGAGAGAACAATGCTGCTTGTCGCTGCTTGAAATTTTCTCGTAATATTTCTGCTTCTTCTACTGAAAAATAGTGACTCTCCTTTATTCCTTCCCCTTGCAAATCTAGTTTTTGATGAGCATCCTTCATAGAGGCTTCAATATCTTTTCCTAGTGTTTGAAGCATGGAATCAACTACTTTATCATCAGCAAGCTCATCAAGTTGCTTAATATCAGGACTAATGTCAGAATACCTCTTGAGCCAGTCGTCTACAAAGTTTCTTCTTTTTTCTAAAGCCGATGCAAGATCAGTAGCATTGGATAGGTAATTAAGGCGTTGCATATCCGTTGTACTATCATAAAATGCATTTGCAGCTTCTCTGAGATCATAATTTTTTCTAGAGGATCCCTCTTCTAAGTTTTCTTTATTGACTTCAGGAGGTTTCCGAGAAGGACGAGTTTCATCACCTAGCCAAGTAATAACCCATGTGAATGCTACTGAAATTGTCGTACTAATATCAGTATTCCATTCTGGGAATCCAACCTCCTTTCCAATATTTGTCATCAGAGGTTGGCCTTTTAGAGCAGAAGTAAAAGCTTGGAAAATACTCCATTTTTGTCGATTAATTTGATATTGCTCAGGAAGCTTGTCGTAAAGTTTACTAAAACTCGAATAATACAACCAATCTCTCCAGCACTCCTGCTTTTCAGATTGCTCTTTAAAAAAGGAGGCTAATGCAGAATCTGTTAATGGATTTTTAGTGTCGTTAAATTGTTTTAAAAAATCACTTGCCACATCGTGCCGTTTAAGAGCCGTCATCTTTTTGGCAAATTCAATCTCTCCATCCCTTATAGCCTCTTCAATCACAAGAACGGCTCCATGAGGCATTTTTTTCTCCTCCACCAAATACTTTTTTGAAAACTTTGTTCCTGCAAAAGGATTAAAAACAACTTGAGCTCCATCTAAACAGATCAATGCTGCTTTATCTCTCCCTTCCTGTTCAGAAGCTTTGTATGATGGATCTAAGGATTTTTGATAAATTTTATTTAATATTTCTATTCCCTGAGCATCCTTAGATAAAAATAGACTCCTTAAACCAGGCGACCTTTGTTGTTCTTTTGCCTCTTCACTTTCTACAACCTTTTTTATTTTTTCAGTAGTAAGTGGAGCCTGATCTATGATTTCTGTATGAAAGAAATTATTAAATCGATGGAGTGCATGAGGCCCAAAACGTTGGAGAATTTCTAAGCTAGCTAACTTTATTCCATTACTTACTTCCTCCTTATCAATTTCTTCCAAGTTAGAAGGCTTCTGCCCGCTTCTTATTCTTCCATTACTTCCAAGCACAATCTTATGAGCAGCATGTGCTTGTTCTGATGCTAGTAGTTGTAACAAAGAGACTCTTTCTTCGTGCGGCATCTTACAATATGTCTCTTCAAGTTGTTCATAAGTCTCACGCCTTACTTGTAAGATGTTCATGACTCTGTCCAAGAACTCCATGATGGGATGATTCTTTTCAACTTCAGATATTCCACTATTTTTTATTTCTTCTAGTTCCTGAATTTTTTGATTAAAAAACTCTTTATTCTCTTTGGCTTTGGCCTGAGCCGCCTTATCGGAAGTGGCCTCTTCTAATAAAAATTCAGCATGCTTCTTTTGTATGATTTGTAATAACTCATCCACGTGCTGCTGGTAAGAAGCGTGTGATCGTGATAAAGCTTCTAAAGCTATTCTATTGTTTTCTAAGTTACTTTTAGCAGCTGTAATTGTTTGCGCATTTGAAAGACTAATGGGGGCAGAAACCAATAGTTCACTTGATTGATTTTCAGCAACAAACGGGTCTAAAACCCCTATGCTATTCTTGGGTTTTGAATTAGCTACCTCTTGAAATGCTTTAATAATATCTGCAACCAAGTGCTCTTGTTTATCCTTGGCACTCTTTATCTTGTTACTAGCCTTATTAACGGTTTTTTCTGCTACATCGAGCGCCTGCCTTGTTATTCGCTGATGGGAATTACTATTGCGCCTAGCTCGAAGAACAGGACTTCCTGAATCAATACTTTCAATCTTTTCAACAATAAACTGATCTTTAGCTTGTTCTAAAGCACTAGCCATCCTCTCTGCCTCTTGACTTTTAAGAATGGCTTTTTGCTCCTCATCTACCTGCAAAAATCCTTTCAGATCCTGCTCAAGATAATCACTAATTCCCCGAGTAAGGGCCCCTGGCGGATCAATGCAATTCTTTTCTTTTAGATATCTTATAATATCAGTTATCTTCTCTACTAGAAATTCTACGCTCACTGGTTCTGCTTGCACAATTCTCTCTGAAGGAACTACTAACGGGATTACATTTTCGCTATTAACTGAATCTGTAACAAAAACGGGGATCGACTCAGAAAAACTAATATCAGTCCCCCTTTGCTCAGCAGCAGAAAAATCACCTATATTTTCTCCTCTACCATTCCGATCTCGCATCTCTTGATAGAACTTCTTCTGATTTATCTTTTCTTGAGAGTCTACTTCTTTTCTATTCCCTTTCAAAACCATCTGGGCAAACGAGAGAGTGCTCAGAAAAAAGAAGAACAATAATAAGCGAAAAACTGTTTTCATTGTTTAATTAGGTTATCAATTAAAATGTGACTACTATGTATGTTAACCAACCCTTTTTTATTATGCTTTCTTTGTAGAAATTTTTTAAAATTAAACATCTTATACATAATCAGTACTGTCTAAAACAAAAAAAGCTACACTCAGGGTGATATTCCTGCAGATACAGAAATCCAAGCTGCTTTGGATCTTTATTTTTCTTTTGTAACCGTCGCATAGTGCCACAAAAAGTTTTAAACTCTTTCCAACTTGGCAAGATGTTGGGATATCCATAAGGCAATTTATTACGCCTCTGCACAGAGGAATGATCATCAAGATTTCCACAAGTTAAAGTAAGTGGCGCCATGAAATATTTGAGCATTTTAGCTAGCTTTGATTAATCTTAAAAAATTCAAAGCGCAAGAAAAAATCTAAAATTATCGTAATTATTTTTTCTCTTAACCAGGATATTTCATGGTAATTCATTGCGAGGCGCTACGCAGCCCGATTTAAAGAAGGAAGGCGACAGATTGCGACAATGGCTATATCTTGCAAGCCACAGCAGAGTTGCGATGAAACATTTCGCGTTAGTTCGCGTCATCTGCGCTTTATTCGCTGCCGCAAGGAATATGACTTCTTGCTGCCAAGTCTCTTATATTTGTTGCTTTATTTTCACATTCATCAGCCAGCTCATTCAATTTTTGAGAGCGAACCTGCAAAACAGGATCCACTTGTTTGTCTGACATTAATTGTTCAACCATCTCCATCATTATTTCACAATTATTTTTATGCCACTGAATGGCTTCATCATAGAACATAGCTTCTTCTTTATGATCAGTCTGCAAACGATGATCTTTGTCCTCTTTTATTTTTTCTTTTATAAAATCGATGTCGGAACAAAACTCAAGAATATTTTTATTCCTTTCCATAATTTTATCATTCCTGTCTTTGTTCATCTTTTGCATTTCTGCATATTCATGATCCGCAACTTTCTCAAAAAAGGAAGCTATTCTTTCATCTTCATCTTCAGCATGATTTGCTGCAAATAATTGCAAGATTGAAACATTATTCTTGTAGCAATTTTCTTTCTCCATTTGCTCCAGCCCAAGCTCTTGTCCACTTTCATCCCAAGAAGACCATACTCCATGAATCAACGCATCAATAATTTCAGCAGCACGAAATGAAAAAAATACCATTTTTTCATGAGACGTAATAGTCCTATTTAATAAAACTATTCCATTTTGAACTACTTGCTCACTTTCAGAAAAATTCTTCTCAACACCCATCTGCTTTTCTGATTCCAGCGAAGCTTGAGATGATTCCACTTGTGTTAGCAATTCTCTTAACTGATGTCTGTCCTCCTGTAAAAGCGATGACATCTCTTCAATTTTAATCCATAAATTTCCAAGCCTTGTAAACTCTTCTTGTTTTAAAGATAAAGCGTCTGTTGTAAGACTGTCATCATTCATTTTAGCGACATCTAACGCAGCTTGTTTTTTTTGAGACGCTGTTAATATGATTTGTTCAAGATAAAGTAGTGGTTTGTTAAGCACTGTATTTATGGCTGATTTTTGTTTTAAAAATAGTGCTGTCAAATTTTGCTTTCTTGGAGGCGTTATCGGAGGCGTTACATAGGACGCTATGTCTAGTAAGTGGTTAAGGCTTCTCGTTAGAGGAAATGATGTTGTTCTCAAAAGGCGATAATCTTTTTTGTGAGTGTTCACCTCATTGTTTCCACTATTTACATTTTGCTGTTCATGAGGCAACGTATCATCAGTTGATCGCTCCTGACCCTCTGCCATATCGGCACTATCTGCACGTTTTCTTACTTGTTGTTCTCTTTCTTGTTGTTGAGGCTCCTTCAGATCAGAACCTAACTTAAATATATCCATTGAGTAAGCACTCCTAAAAACAAGAAGCAAAAACAATAAAAAGTAACTTCTGAAAAGGGGCACAACTTTCATAAGAGTCTTGGATATTAACATATTATCGTTAGAAAAAGAAATAAATTTATTTTTGCGCTATCTTTTTTAAATATTGACTGTGAAAGGCATGAAATTTGGATTATATTTCCTGTTTTTCTAAACATTAAAAATGGAATTCATCTCTACTCAAAAGCCACGCTCTCCTCTCACCGTTTTTTCAAAAAGAGATTGCCAGACAGGATTGCTTTGCTTTCTATTAGCATTGATCACGTTTTGGTCAACAGCCATGCCTAATATTGGATTAGGAGATGATGGCGAGATGGCAACTGCAGCTCTTCACATGGGCGTTCCACATCCTTCTGGTTATCCGCTTTGGACTATTTTAGGAGGCCTTTTTGCTAAACTTTTTCCCTTCGGTAATGGAGCCTGGAAACTTAATCTCTTTTCTGGCTTATGCGCTGCTGGTGCCGTTGCTCTTTTTGCGTTGCTAACTCGAAGCACCACACGTTGGCTTGGCATGAGGGAGAAAGAGGCTACATGGCTTGCTATAGCAGGATCACTCACTTTCGCTTGGTCTGTGCCAGTTTGGTCCCAAGCAACAATTGGAAAAGGAACATACTCGCTACACGTGTTGCTCATGCTGACACTAACGGCGCTTTGTTATCTCTGGATTCGAACCCCTCTCTGGAAAAATGCTTTCGTCTGGATCGTTTTTAGTTTTGCTCTTGGCATGAGCAATCATCATATGACACTAGCAATGGCCATTCTTCCCTTGCTTGTTATTCTTCTCCTTCATGGTGATCTTTTTTGGGAATACACCGTTTATAGTCTTTTTATTGGAAGTGGTCTCTATCTGGGATTTGCGTCACTCTCAAATCTTCCAGATGCGATGAAGGCCGCTTTCCGTTTTTTTCTAACGATGGTTCTTGCACTCATTATGCTTGTTATTGTCAAAAAGAAATTAACTGAATGGAAACGAGGCCTACTTTTAGTCTTAGCTGTTACCCTTGGCCTCCTTCCCTACCTATACATGCCACTTGCTTCTAGCACTAATCCTCCAATGAACTGGAGTTATACGAGCACTCGTGAAGGATTTTTTTATGCCATTAATCGTTCGCAATATTGGGGTACTTTAGCTGACCAACTTCAAAGCACTTTTGGAAAACTAATGGGCGTCCCTCCTCCAGCTAGACCAGCCGCTGCTACTCCTCAACAAGAAGAATCATCTAAAAAAGCTTTTTTAGGATTTTTCAAACGCTTTTGGCGGGTACTTTTTCAAAATATTTCTCCGCTTCCACTTCTGATAGCCTTTGCTAGTTTCTTTTTTTATCGACGCCAATCAAAAGAACAACGTATCTGGTTCATTCTTCTTGCAGTTGGATTTTTCCTCTCCGCTTTCTTTGAACCTATCATGGCTCCCAATGGATATGATAACACGGGATGGGATATGCAAAAGCCATGGCAAGGCCTTTGTTACGGATTTTTACTTCTCCTTGCTTGCTGCGGAACAGCTATTCTTTGCCAGAGTCTTGCTGCACTTTATTCAAAGAAAAATATAGAAAAAAATGTGCAAGCAAAATCTTTTTCACTCAAACGAATCCAACACCTTCTGCTAGTCATTGTTAGCTTGGTCTGCTGTTTCACTTTTTATCGAGGGTTACCTCTGAGCTCACAATACGGACATTGGTTTGGATGGATGTATGGTCATGATATGCTTGCTGACCTACCTCCTAACAGTTTCTTCTTTGGAGGAACAGATCCAGGACGTTTTGTTCCAACTTACATGATCTTTGGAGAGAGTTTCGAAAAAAGTAAGCGGGATCTTCATTTTGATCGACGCGATCTTTATATCGTCACTCAAAATGCTCTAGCTGATAATTTATACAATCACTACATTCGCTCTCAATATACCTATGAACGTCCTTCTACTTTTAATTGGTTTGAACGATGGCTGGGGAGAGATCATGTTTATCCCCAAGGACTGCTAGTATTGCCTCACAGAGAAGAGATCATGGCCATGTTCAATGAGTGCATGCGTTATTATCAACAAAATCCTAATACTCCAAACCCCCAAACAAATCCATTTACTTTAAATGCGGTTATTGCTCAATGGATCTTTTTGAACAATCGTGACCAACATCGTTTTTTTGTAGAAGAAAGTTTTCCGATGCCTTGGTCTTATCCTTACGCTATTCCTCATGGACTTTGCTACGAGATTAATCATGATCCAGTACCTACGTTATCTCCAGGGATTGTTGCTCAAGATCAAAAGTTTTGGACTGATTACATTCAGCGTCTGAAAAAAGTTAATGGCTACAAGGAAGATGAACTGGCTCGACATTCTTTTGCCAAACTAAGAAATACAACAGGCAATATTTACCATAGTCGCAACATGCTTCCAGAAGCTGAGTTTGCTTACAGACAAGCTTTAGAACTATGGCCAGGTAATAGTGAAACAGTTGAAAGTTTAGTCAATATCTTAGCAAGAGAAGGACGCTTTCAAGAAGCGGTCGATCTCACCACGGCTTCTCTTCTCCTTGACCCAGATTCTAAAGCATTACAAAAAATCAAAAAAATGACCCAATCACGTCTCAAAGCCAGTCGTGAGCTAGTTGTTTTTGAAAAAGAACTCGGAACAACAACTAAAGATCGCACTTTACTTGGCAAAGCTATTCAAGATTATTGCCTTGTCGGAAACACCCAACAAACAGATCAACTCATCCAACGCGCTCTGAAAGAAACGCCAAATGATCCTTTGCTTTTCCGTGATATGATCAACTTTTATGCAACCCAAGGACGCTTTAAAGATGCATTAGAAATAGCACAACGTCTTCAAAAAACTCAACCAAATCAATGGGATATTCCTTATACCATGGCTAAGTATAACGTGATCTTAGGTCAACAACAAGATGCTCTCACAAACCTTCGCCTCGCTGTACAACTTGGAGGAAAAGATGTCTTCCAAGCTATCGCTCGAGAACAAGTGTTTCAGCAGTTGAGCACACTCCAAGAATTTCAAGATTTGATCAATGCTTCGGAATTCTCTAGAAAATAAAAATAGCCTGCAACTTAAGGTTACAGGCTATTTCAGAACAAGATAACTTATTATATACCACTCGCGTTTGATTTTTAGGTTTTATTACTTGCTCTGTTTCTCTCTAGCATCGTTATCGGATCTTGTGTTATGCCTGCATAGCGCTGCGATCCTCTGCCTTGCTAGAGAAAAACATTTCAGCGTAAAAAACCTAAAACTCGCACGCTCATGGTATACCATCTTCATGGATTAGCTATTATGCATCTTTCTTCTTTGTCGCAAGCCCTAAACCAAGCCATCCTGCTCCAGCAAAAATAAGTTCGATACCAAGGAAGAGGCCTAAAATATAGAGCCCCGTTCCTGGCCATTGAGAAATGATTAGAGCTCCCAAGATGATTGAGATGACAGCACTAAAAAGAATCCAACCAGCTCCTTGATGATGACGAAGTTTAAAAGCTAAGAAGGTACGAAAAATACCACCAATTAAAATGGCCCAACCTAAAACCAATGTAAAAACAACAGCTGCGGCAAAAGGACGTCCGATGAAGACGTACCCTGCCACCCCATAAGCAACTGCAACAATTGCATACCAAAAGTGACTCTTCCATCCATGAATAGTAAAAACTTTAATGAGCGATAAGGCACATCCCAAAAGAAGGATAATGCCGATAAAAGTAGTAACCATAGCGGTAGCTACAATTTGATCAGAAAGAGCTATAAGTCCGAGAAGAATCATAGCAATACCAATAGTAATACTCCAACCACGGGAGACTTGAGGAATCATAAGTTTAATTTTTTAAGGTTAATTTATTTATACCATTCGCGTGCGAGTTTGAGGTTTTTTACGCCGAAATTTTTGTTTCTAGCAAGGCGAAGGATTGCAACGCGATGCAAGGCATAACGCAAGATCCGACAACGATGCTAGAAGCAAAAAGGGCAAGTAAGAAAACCTTAAAATCAAACGCGAATGGTATTTTAGAGCTGAAAATTTTCAGATCTCTAAAGCATTTTAAAAATAATTGTAGCCGATACAATACCTGGAGCGAGGCGCACAGAGGCTGAGCATATATGAAATACGTCAAGACTCAAGCACCAGGGCATCACAGCAATGTCTGGTTACAGAAATTTTGAAAATGCTGTAATGACAAGTAACGAAAAATGAGGAAGAGATCAATTGCTTTATACCATTCACGTGCGAGTT
>CAYYAN010000030.1:9833-11005 GCA_964469825.1 uncultured Chthoniobacter sp.
GGCGAAGGATTGCAACGCTATGCAAGCATAACGCAAGATCCGACAACGATGCTAGAAGCAAAAAGGGCAAGTAAGAAAATCTTAAAATCAAACGCGAATGGTATATTAAAACAATTCTAGCTGCGGTTCCTTTTCATCAGCAAATCGAACACCAGCCCCCAAGAGTCGTACTGGTAATGACTTCCTGTTGTAGGCCTCTGCAAGTAATTTTTGATAGACACTGATGGTCGGCTCAGGACAAATACATTCCTTTGTTGTACGAGTGAAGTCTGAAAATTTGACTGTGACAAACACTTTTCGAATATGACGATTATTGGCTTTGCTCCTCACCTCTTCCAGCGTGGCCCCTGCCAGCTTGGCCATAGCAGCTTCACACTGAATCAATGAAATAAGATTATTAGAAAAAGTTTTTTCATTACTAAGCGATTTTCGAATCCCATGAGGTTCTACAACACGATCATCTTCTCCACGACAGAGATGAAAAAGTTCTTCTCCCCACCTCCCAAATTGTTGAGCCATTTCTATGAGAGTGAATTTTTGCAAATCTCCACATGTTTGAATCCCTCTAGCAGTCAGTCGCGCAGCATTTTTAGGACCGATCCCCCAGATTTTTCTTACAGGCAAGGAGGCCATGAATTTTTCAATTTGATCTGGCAGCACTGCAAATTGTCCATTTGGTTTTCGCCATTCGCTTGCAATTTTTGCAAGCATTTTATTCGGAGCAATCCCTGCTGAGGCAGTCAGATCAGTTTCTGCAAAAATTCTAGCTCGAATTTCTTTAGCAATATCCCAAGCATAACGGTCACAATGCGTGACATCGAGATAGGCCTCATCAAGCGATAATGGCTCCACAAGTTCTGTAACCTCACGCAATATCGCTTGGATGCTTTGCGAAACAGTTCGATAAAGATCAAATCTTACTGGCAAAAAAATAATTTTTGGACAGCGTTCGCGAGCCATAAATCCAGGCATTGCGGAACGCACACCAAACTTTCTTGCTTCATAGTTGCAAGTACAAACAACACCTCGAGGCTCCCCGCCTCCGACAGCAATGGGTTGATCGATGAGGTCAGGATGTTCTCGCATTTCTATGGCTGCATAGAAGCAGTCCATATCCAAATGAATAATCTTCCGCATCAACAATGCCATCACCTGTGAGATCATTGACATTG
>CAYYAN010000031.1:0-10990 GCA_964469825.1 uncultured Chthoniobacter sp.
TCTCTCATGAGTTTCCGCCTTTTCGATCTCAATCCCCAACAATATCGTGCCGCAACACATCCTGAAGGAGCGCTTCTCATTATCGCTGGAGCTGGCACAGGAAAGACACGTGTGCTGACAGCACGAATTTCTTGGTTGGTTTCACAAGGTGCTGATCCCGCTTCAATTTTAGCAGTAACTTTTACTAATAAAGCAGCGCGTGAAATGCGAGAACGTATCGCAACAGCTTTGACTTCTCAACAGGCAAAGGCAATGACAATATCAACTTTTCATGCTCTCTGTGTACGAATATTGCGTCAAGATGCAACGCTGCTTGGTTACAAGGAAAACTTTAGCATTTTTGATGAATCCGATCAGATAGGATTGATTAAAAAATTAGCAAGTCGTATTCATGATCAGCAAGAACCCATTAATCCTGATGTTGCAAAGAACAGTATTAGCAAAGCAAAAAATTTAGGATCTTCCTTTCCAACAGAAACTAATACAGCATTGGGAAGTCTCTTTGCTCATTATCAAGAGGAATTAAGGACTTTGAATGCGATGGACTTTGATGATCTTTTGCTGCAAGCTCGCAACTTATTGGCGCATCATCCAGAAGCGCGAGCTCGGTGGCAACAGCGCTATCGGTTTATCTTGGTCGATGAATTTCAAGATACTAATCGCCTTCAAATGGAATTAATTACTTATTTAGTAAGTGATCCAATCAATCTTTGTGTTGTGGGTGATGATGATCAAAGTATTTATGGATGGCGTGGAGCAGAGAGTGCTCATTTAATGGAGTTTGAGCATTCTTTTCGTAATCCTGAGATTATTACGCTTGAGCAGAATTACCGAAGTACCGATTTGATTTTATCAGCGGCAAATAGACTGATTAAAAATAATGCTCGACGGCGCAAAAAAAATCTTTGGAGCAATGAGAAAGATGGTGAACCTGTGCGTGTCTTGAGTAGTAGCGATGATGCTAATGAAGCAGAGTTTATAGCTGATGAGATTTTAGAACGACAAAAAGAAGGTTCTTGGAATCAGTTTGCCATTCTTTATCGTATGAATGCTCAAGCTCGGCTTTTTGAAACAGCTTTGCGTGAACGGAAAGTACCGTATCGAGTTGTAGGAGGAAGAAGTTTTTTTGACCGTCGCGAAATTAAAGATGTGATGGCTTATTTAAGTGCGTTGATCAATCCTGATGATGATGTCGCGCTTTTGAGAGTATTGACCACGCCGCCGCGAGGTCTCGGTAAAGTCTCGCTTCAGCGATTGATAGAGGTTTCTGTTCAACAGAAAAAAACTCTTTTTCAAATTTTGCAGCAACCAACAGCGTATGATGGTTTCCCTACAAAAGCACAAGAAGCAATTAAACATTTTACAGAAGAGTGGGAGACATTGAGGATTCGTTTGCAGACTCCAGGGCAGGAGCCAGGGGACTTGCTTGGAGAACTGTTACGAGAGTTTGGTTATTATGACGATTTACGTAAGAGCTGCAAAAAAGAGGAAGAGGCTGATGCTCGTGAGAATAACGTGCGAGAATTGCTACAAAGTCTCACTGCTTATTGTCAGAAAAATCGTCGAGAAGGAGTACAAGGTTTTCTTGATAGCATGGTCCTGCAGCGAGAAAAGGAGGAAGAGGAAGAAGTCAGAGATGGGGTTACACTCATTACACTGCACGCAGCAAAAGGATTAGAGTTTTCGCATGTCTACTTAGTGGGACTTGAAGATGGATTATTGCCGCATGAGCGCTCTAAGCAGGAAGGGACGGTCGATGAAGAGCGACGGCTTTGTTATGTCGGTATTACTCGTGCAAGAAAAACGCTAACGATCACCTATTGTCTTACACGGAAAAAATTTGGAACGGTGGTTTCTTGTAAGCCTAGTCCTTTTCTCCTTGAAATTGCAGGAGACGGTGTCCAGCAAGGAAGCATGGAAGAAATTCTTTCGCAGCCATTGGAAGAGGAAGATGTAGATGATGCTTTTGCTCGGATGAGATCTTTGTTAACATAGAGTCTGCCTAAATGCTACTGCAGTAGTCCATTTTGATTAGACTCAATAACTTTATTTCCTTGTGAGAAAAAAACTCATTGTTTTCATTGGAATAACTATTGTTTCTATAAGTCTCTACGCTCAACAACAGCCAGAGATGACGCATCAGCGGCATCAGCGTTTGGGTTGGAGTAGTCAAGACCGTAGTCAATATGGAGGACAAATACGCCAAAATCAAATGGGACTCCAGCAACTTCAGCAAAGTAGATGGCAAGAGGGGACAAGCAATCAAGGGAGTCAGCAGGTGCATCAACGAGGAAGTTGGAATATATCGAATCAAGCTCAATACAACCAACAAATTCACCAAAATCAACAGATGTTACAGCAGTTGCAACAAAGTCGATGGATTCAATCAAAACAAGATTCAGGGCAGCAGGGAGAACAAGAGCAAGGTCAACAGCAGCAAAGAAGATCATCTTTTCAGCAGCATCAGCGAGGAAATTGGAATGCATCAAGTCGAGCTCAATATCAGCAGGAGGTTCGGCAAAACCATCAGATGTTGCAGGAACGGCAGCAAACTAATTGGAAGCAACCATCGCAAGATTTGCGCGAGCAAGGACAGGGATCAACTCAACAACAATCTCTACAACATCATCAGAGAGGAAGTTGGAATGCATCAAGTCGTGGTATTTATCAAGAACAAATAGAGCAGAATCGTGGAGCACTTCGACAACAGCAGATGATGAGATGGCAACAGAAACAAGGACCGCAACAAGAATAAATATTGTCCGTATGAAATGGAGATATGTTTTTTTATTAATGCTTACTGTTAGCAATCTTGTTGCCGAACCATGGCGGATGATCCGATGGAATAGTACTGGAGAACAATCATTACGACAACAGCAGCATTACTTGCACTTGCAGCAAAAAAATTCAAAACAACAAGATCAACAAGCTGTTCAAAAAAGAGTTCAGCAAGAACAAAAAAGGGCTCAGCAAGAACAAAAAAGATGGAAGCAAGAAGAGAAAAAATGGAATCAGCAAAACACTAAAATGTTCTAGCCCGGATATTTCGTCACTCTCGCGGCTTTCGCAGTAGAGAGGGATGAAATATCCGGGCTAGTATCCCTTCATATGAACGGATAGAGGAGTAACTAAGGCGTTGCCGTTGGAGAGACGGGCGCAGGAGCTGTTGTTGGAGTTGCTGTTGGAGCGGCTGTTGGTGTGGCTGTTGGTGTGGCTGTTGGTGTGGATACAGATGGCAATATTGGTGTGGCGATAGTTGCCGAAGTTGGAGTTGCGGTGGTGACATTATCCCAAGGTGTAGGGGGCCGGAACTCGATATGGCGGATGCGACCACCCGCTTCGGCTGTCCAGATGGAGAGAAGAATGGAAATAGCATTTCCTAAAAGCACCGCTGAGGTCAACCAAAGGGCAGCTTTTGGAAATTTTACTAAAGCAAGGAGGGCAAACAGAGCAAGGATGGCACAGGCATAAACGACAGGGGTCGTCTTGTTAGCACGACTAGCATGCATATGAAGCGCAATTTTTCCAGCCTCATCCAAAGGAGGAAGTGTTTTTCCTTCTTTAAAAGAATGAGATGCCTCTCTTCCTGTCTGCATGATTGTTGGCATAGCACCAGCACAGAGGAGTGTAGCAATTAGTCCAGCAGCGATAGTTGTCCTAGATTGGGCTAAAATTCCAATAACACTGGGTAAGCAGGCAACGGTAAGTCCGATAATAGGAATGTGGTTGAGTGCTAGGTGAAGGTGAGCAGGAGTAAGATCTAGGTGCATGAAATAATTAACAGCAAACACCGTCGAGAGCGCAAAGAAAAAATGATAAAACTAATATTTGACCTTTAGCCTTTAGTCTTTAGCGTTTAGCTTATAAAAATGAATACATCACAAGGATCCGCAGGAAATGTTATTGCAGCACTCGCTAGTTTTCTTTTTCCGGGACTTGGGCAATTGCTCCAAGGACGTTTATTAGCTGCTTTTCTTTTTTTTATTACAGCTGGTATTGTCTGGTTGATTTCTTTTGGCACGATGGGTTGGTTAATTCACATTTGGGCTTGTATTGATGCCGCGGTATGGGAGAAGAAGATCGAATTTTAAAATTATTAATATGACTTCTCGAAAAGTAGAAGATGTCGTTGAGGTACTCGACCATTTGGCTCAGTTATTGGAGTTGCGAGGAGAGAATCTTTTTAAAATTAGAGCTTATCAACGAGCAGCACGAGCTTTAGAAACAGTTTCAGAGCCGTTAGAACTTTTAGTAAAAGAGAGGCGCTTAGGAACAGTAGAAGGTATAGGGAAAGCCATTGAAGAAAAAGTCACGGAGTTAGTGACGACAGGAAAACTTTCTTCCTATGAAGAACTTGTTGCCTCCTTTCCTGCAACACTCTTTGAACTTTTTGAACTGCAGGGGCTCGGTGCAAAAAAAATTAAAGTTCTCTATGATGAGCTAGGAGTTTCTTCTATTGCTGATCTCAAGGCTGCATGCGAATCAGGAAAAATTGCTCAGCTTGCTGGATTTGGTGAAAAATCAGCGGCTAATTTTTTAAAAGCAATTATCTTTCATGAAGAGCATGCAGGTCTCTTTCGTGTCGATCAAGTGACACCATTAGCCGATCTGTTACTAACGGACTTGCGAAATCATCCTGATGTTGCTCAGTGTCAGGCTGCAGGGAGTTTTCGTCGTTGCAAAGAAGCATTGGGAGATTTGGACTTGCTGGTCTCTTCAAAAAAACCAGCAAATATCATGCAATTTTTTGTACAGCATCCTTTGGTCAAAGAGATTTTGTCGCACGGCCAAACAAAGTCGAGTGTCCATTTAGAAGGAGGCCTGCAGTGCGATTTACGCGTAGTTAGGCCTGAGGAATTTCCTTTTGCTTCAATTTATTTTACGGGGAGTAAGGAGCACAATATTCGCTTGCGGAGTCGTGCGCTAGAACGAGGATGGTCGCTCAATGAGTATCGTTATACTCTGCAGCCAGGTGTAGCAGAGCCACCAGCCATTCATGATGAGCGAGAATTTTATGCTTCGCTAGGACTGGATTATATTCCACCAGAACTTCGTGAAGATCGCGGTGAGATTGTTGCAGCTGAAATTGGAAAGCTACCCAAGCTTTTAGAATGGACAAACCTGAAGGGAACTTTTCATTGTCATACTACGGCAAGTGATGGAAAAAATAGTTTACTAGAAATGGCTCTCGCAGCGCAGGAGCTTGGACTCGATTATTTGGGGATTGCTGATCATAGCAAAAGTTCTTATCAAGCAAATGGTCTGACCGAAGAACGCTTAAGACAGCAACAAGAAGAGATTGAAAAACTCAACAAAGAATTTGAATCTTTTCGCCTCTTTGCTGGTACTGAGTGTGACATTCTTAAAGATGGGTCCCTCGATTTTTCAGATGAAGTCTTGGCTTCACTCGACTATGTTGTTGCTTCGGTACACTCTTCTTTTCAGCTAAGTGAGACAGCAATGACGGATCGCATTATTCGAGCGATACAAAATCCCTACGTTACAATGTTGGGGCATGTGACAGGACGACGATTTTTTTCACGCGATCCTTACCCTGTTAATATGCCAGCTATCATTGAAGCTGCTGCTGCTACTGGTACTATGATTGAACTGAATGCGAGTCCCTATCGACTTGATATGGATTGGCGCTGGTGGCCTTTAGCAAAAGAAAAAGGAGTTCAGTGCGTTATCAATCCCGATGCTCATTCAACTCAAGGATTACAAAATCTCAAGTACGGTTGTCTGATTGCTCGCAAGGGATGGTTAACGAAAGAGGACGTTGTTAACACACGCTCTTTGCCAAAAGTAATTTCATTGCTCGATGGAAAGCGTAAAAGACCGCTATGAAAAATCGTGGCCACTAGCAGAAAAAATTATAGCAGTTCCACTCATGAATGTTGCCAAGGGATTTTTTTATAAAATAAAATGAAACCCATCCAAGAATATTCAACAATTTTAAGCTCTCCTCAACTTTTTTTTTGGAGTGGTTATGATTCAAAAGTAAAGTACGAGTGTTCATGCTCAGCGCTTGTCACTTTAGCTGGACTCGTTTTTATTGATCCTCTGCCCTTGGCTCCAGATGCTCTTAACGCCTTGCTTTCTGAGGTGTCTCTATCACCTGTAGCTATCATTTTAACCAGCGGTAATCATCAACGTTGGAGTATTGAATTATCGAGGCTAGCCCGAATCTTTCATCCCTCTCTACTGCGAAAGCCGGGAAGTCCGATGGCTGCTGCGTTAGACTTGAATTTTGATCAGGACAGTATGGACTCATACAGCCCTGATAAAAATCCTGCGTCTGCCTTGCCCCATCAGCCTTCGCGGCTTTCTCGTCACGAGAGTGATGAAATATCCAGGCTAGCCGAACAATTTTCTTTACCAATCTATGCACCAGTTGCAGCTGGGGAAGAAATCATAGCCTCTCATTTTTATGAACCGGGAGATAACGTCTTGGGATTATCTTCTGTGGCCCTTCCAGGATTTGGACCTGGTGAAACAGCGTTTTGGAGCGAGGAAGGAAAAATATTAATCTTAGGCGACGCACTTACTAATGCTGGAGAAGATGGTCTTCTCGTCCTTCCTAAAAAATATTGTACCGATCATCGTCTTGCCATGAAGTCTCTTAAATCTCTTGCTATGTTGAACCCTGAAATTCTGGTTACAGCTCATGGGTTTCCAATAACCAGTCATGCTACAGCGAGATTACATCAGGTTTGTGCGCTGGGTAAGTGAGCCATGTTGATAAATCAAAACAGAACTAGGTAAGGTTATGTTTTTCTGAGCTTGCCTCAATGTAGTTTGATGACGCCATTGATGCCATGGTTTTAACAATGAAGTCATGCCTGTTGGTTTTGGTAAAAGCGTCTCTTTTTTTTTCTCTTCGTGAGTTGCAACAGTAGTCAAGATAGGAAGAGTTTTAATTTTTTTCCCAGCGTTCAACAAACGAACCAACCATTCAGTGATCATCTGATGTTGATAACGAGGCTCTAGTACGAACTCATCGCGAAGAAGAGAAGTTCGGCAGAAAAAAGAATGTTGTGGCCATGAAGGTTGTACGCTCGTGAGGTAGTTATAAGTCGGAAGAGTTGCTGGTGTTACGATAGGTTTGTTATGGATAGATGTGATCGAACTGGTGAAAAATAGATCAATCTCGGGATGAGCGTGAAAAGATGATTGAAGGGCCGTTAGAGCATTGGGTAGATACTGTTCTCCGGGTTGTAAAAATCCAATCCAAGTTGCTGTAGCGCGTTTGATGGCCGCAGCAAGAGATTCTTCGGGAGAAAAATTCTTTTCTTCGATCACACGTAAAGTGATTGTTTCTTTTTTTGCAGAAAGGGTTAAAACACGTGATAATTTTCCCCAAAGACCTGTTATCCCTCCGCCGTGTTGAAGGAGAAGTTCAGTCTGCACTCCTTCTTGATCTGCAATCGATGCAAGTGTAGGCAAGAGAGGGTCATTCTCAATACTGGTATTGCTATGAGGGACGATGATTGAAATGAACATAGGACTAGTGATAAGTAAAAATTTTTCCAGAAGTTAAAAAAGAAATAGGACGGTCAGTAAGATTTGCTGTTTGGATGAGGTGTCGCAAAAGCAACAGAGAAGCAATAGCATCAGAAAGAGCTTCATGCCATTGGAAAGTGGAATGAAGTATATGAAGGTCTTGATTAAGATTACAATGTTCAACAACATCAGCCAATGCATAGGAAGGTAATCCTGGAAAAAATTGACGACTTAGCGTAAGTGTGTCAATCCAAGGTCCGAAGCCGTGCATTGGAAAGGCTCGTAAAAAACGACGTTCTGTTCCATGCCCATGGGCCACGAGGTATCGCTTTTGTAAGGATCGTTGTAATTGAGGCCAGAGCTCAAGCAGAGAAGGGGCTTCTTGAAGCTTTGTAGGAGAGATGCCATGAATCCTTTTTGCAACCTTCGTTATGGAAGAGTTAGTCTTTAAGTACGATGAAAAAAAAGAATCAGCTTCAATGTGGAGTGACTTCATTTCTGCAATGCCAATTTGAATTGGGGTGCCAGCTTCGCCAGCTACTTCCCCAGTTGATTCAAAGTCGATAGCAGCAAAAGAAGCATCTTTGAGAAGAGGATTCATAAAGTAAAAAAACTATTTTTCCAAAAACCTCGACTTCTATCTTCCATTTTCTAAAAACGTTTTTGTGATTAATTTTTTCTTTCTTACGCACTCCTCAGCATAGCTTCTGTGGTTTCCCAATCAAGGCAGGGGTCAGTAATCGACATGCCATAGCGCAACTGTGAAGCGTCAGCAGGAAGCTCTTGGCGACCTTGTTCTAAATAACTTTCAATCATGGCACCGATGATTTCGCGGCAGCCTGCTTTGCGTTGAGCTAATAGACTTTTCCAGACGAGCTGTTGACCAGTCGGGTCTTTGCCGCTGTTAGCATGGCTGCAATCCACAATCATGGCTGTTGGGACTTGTGCTATTTCGAGTTGGCGAATAGCTTCTGTGATTTGATGGGGATGATAATTCGTTCCGTGCCGGCCTCCACGTAATACTAAATGACTCTCCTCATTTCCCATCGTCTTTACAATACTGGTCATTCCATCATGATCAATCCCTAAAAAACTATGCGGTACGCGTGAAGACCGCATTGCATCAATGGCTGTTTGGATAGTGCCGTCTGTTCCGTTTTTAAATCCAACAGGCATGGAAAGACCACTAGCCATTTCACGATGAGTTTGAGATTCCGTGGTGCGAGCTCCAATAGCAGACCAACTGATTAAATCAGCGATATATTGAGGGACAATAGGATCTAAAAATTCAGTGGCGGCTGGCAGTCCCAGAGTAGCTACATCGAGAAGTAATTGTCGAGCTAGGACAATTCCATGAGCCATATCACCAGAGTCATTAAGGTGAGGATCGCTCACAAGCCCCTTCCAACCAATCGTTGTTCGAGGCTTTTCAAAATAGACCCGCATGACAATGAAAAGACGGTCGCTGAGTTCCGCTGCTAAATTTGCTAAACGACCTGCATAATCAAGTGCTGAGAGAGGGTCATGAATAGAACAAGGGCCGACAATAACGAGAAGACGAGGGTCTTCGCCACGTAGAATTTGGCAAATTGTTTTACGATAACTAAGAATCTGATTTAAAGTCTGAAGAGAGGCAGGTGCTCCTTCTTTGACTGTACGAGGCGTGATGAGGCGTACGATATCATAGATGCGTTTATTTTCAATATGCGCGAGAGCTTCGCTTAAAGAAGACTGACAGGAAAAGGTATTCATGAAGATGGTATAACGAGTAACGAGTGATTGAGTTGTCGTCGCGCTCATTACTCATTACTCATTACTCATTACTTCATCTGTTGTATCATGGATTGCCAATTTAAGAAAATAAAACTGACAAGAAGGGTATTTTTAATATAAATATGAGGAATGCCTTCTTTTGATATTGTCTCTGAAATAGAACGAATGGAAATTGAAAATGCCGTGAACCAAGCGCGTAAAGAGCTTGTGAATCGATTTGATTTTAAAGGGAGTAAAGCAACTATTGAACACCCTAAGCCAGAAACGATCATTCTTACAGCAGAAGACAATCACCGTCTCAAAAGTTTGAATGAAATTGTGATTTCTAAACTTGCGAAGCGAAATGTTGATTTGCGAAATGTAGATCAAAAGAAAACTGATATCTCTCCGCTCGGTCACGCTCGTCAAGAACTAGCGATCACCCAAGGTATTGAAGGATCTAAGGCCAAAGAAATTGTTGCTGCTATCAAAGAGAAAAAATTCAAAGTACAATCAGCTCTTCAAGATCGTCACATCCGTGTTACAGGAACCAAGCGTGATGAGCTGCAAGAGGTCATTGGATTTGTAAGAGAAAAGGATTTTGGAATTGCTTTGGGATTCAAGAATTTTAGGGAATAAATTCTATTCCATGCTTAGTATCCTTCACAGATGAATTTTAGGGAAATTTTTTAATCTCTTGCTTTTTTGCCATTCGTTTTTAGCATTCCTTTTACATTTAACAACTGTTTATTGCTTATGCATCATTTAATTTCAGAAAAATTTCAAAAAGCAGTTCATCTTTTTGCTGTCCTGATTGCTATTGCTAGTGGAAGTGAAACAATTCTCCATGCTGAGGAGACAGCATCAACTGTTGCAAAACCTTGCCATTATCATTATGGGATTCATCTTCTCGGAACAAAGGACCGCCCAGCTACGGTTAAAAATCTGTGTGAGTTTTGTAATCAATATTGTTCTTCTCAATCTCAAGGTGCCGGCTTGTTATATGGCTGGGGAGAATATCCTATCGTAAGTTATAGAGGGTTGTTTTCTGGATTGAACTATTTTTATCCTAATGGTGGGAACCCTGCAATCAATCGCATTTCAAACTCTTCTAATTATAAATATGAAATGCTCAAAGGTCACGAAACTGATATTATTGATTCTGTCCAAGATCCTCATTTTGCAAGAGCATTCAATATTTGGTTTGTTAATCCTAAAAAACCGAGAGAAATTGATATCTACAATTATATTTGTGAACAAATTAAAGAGCGCTCTGTTATCCCAGTTCTTCCTGATACAATACCAACAGCAGAGGTAAGAAAGGAGGCGGCAGAGATAAGCGCTTTTGAACGCTATCCTGAAGACAGTTTTACAAGAGCAGATAAATTAGTAGATAATGTTTTATCACAGTTGCATGAAGAAGGAGATAAGTTTGGGATTACAGTCCTCAATCCAACTATTCCAAGCAGTACAATTGTTGATCCCAATCTTGGAATAGTTCCAGAAGGACCTAATTATCTTTCATATCTCTATATTGCCGTAGAACGTGATGATAATGGAAAATTAGGCGTGCGGGCTTGTTTTTGGAGATATCCATTTTCAGAGCTTAGGGAGAGTGATGAGATCATGTATGAAATTCCTGATCCTAATGATATCATCCTAGTGAATTCCGGAGGAGCATTAATCCTAAAAACGTGAATGAAAATAAAAAATTTTACGCAATAGTATCTGTTCT
>CAYYAN010000032.1:0-10872 GCA_964469825.1 uncultured Chthoniobacter sp.
ATTGCTGTAGCGACAAACGCTGGCCAGATCAAGACAGGCTCTCTCTGCCGCACTGATCGTGTTGCTAAATACAATCAACTTCTTCGCATTGAAGAAGAACTTGGTGACAACGCGGTCTACGGAGGAAAATTTTAAGAATAAATCAACCACAAAGTAACTTCTTTTTATGTTCTTTGTGTAATCTTTGCGTTCTTTGTGGTGAATTTCTTCATCCTTTCATTCCTGTGAATCTTTCGCTGCTCAATCGTTTTTTAATTCTGCTCATCATCTGCGGAACGATAGCTTTGGCACTAATGACCTTTTATCCTGAATGGAAAAAACTTTCACACATGCGCCAAGCATTGCAAAAAGAACGACAAGATCTAGATCGGCTTAAAAATCAAGCAGCTCATCGCGAGCAAGAACTTTACTTATTACAACATGACAAAGATTATTTGGAACTCATTGCACGCGATCGTCTCGATTTAATGAAACCGAATGAAACGATTTTTCGACTTGGACCTTCAAGAAGTACTCCAAGAAACCAATAGTCTTAGCCCCAATGTCTGTCAGAAAACCAGAGATAACTCAGTTATTGATAAATGTTTCTCTACAGGCACTGGGGTTAAAAAAATTAAAGGAAAAAATTTTTGCTCTTTTGAAGCTATTCTCTATCGCTTATTCTCAAATTTATGTCTAACGATCTAACAATACTCGACACCTCCGCATTAATGGAGCGCCTCAGCGCCCTGCGGAGGTTTCTTTGACGCTCCCACACTAATAGCAGAGCTCGCCACAGTTGAGATGAGGATGAGCGAACCTACTTTTTGGGATCATCGAGAGCGCGCTCAAAAGGATGTTGAGCGCGTATCGCAGCTAAAAGCCATTTTAAATCCACTGGCCTCTTTGGAACAACGGGTGAGCGACCTTACTCTTCTTCAATCAATGGTAGAAGAAGAAACTTCACCCGAACAAAAAGCTATGGCTACTCATGAAGTTCTTACAGAATTTCAATCACTCACTAATGACCTTGAAAAATTTGAAATTCGACAATTACTGAGTGGCGAATTTGATAAAGCCGATGCCTTCTTAACCATTCATGCTGGAGCTGGCGGCACAGAGTCATGTGACTGGGCAGATATGCTCCTGCGCATGTATCAGCGTTGGATTGAACGCTCTGGCTATAGTTCGAGTATTATCGATATTCAGCCAGGAGAGGAAGCTGGCATTAAATCAGTCACACTCCTTGTTAAAGGCGAATATACCTTTGGTTATCTTCAAACCGAACGAGGTGTTCATCGGCTCGTTCGCATTTCTCCTTTTGACTCAGCAAAACGACGACATACCTCTTTTGCAAGTGTTGATGTTGTCCCTGATATTGAAGATGCACCGATTGAAATTGATGAAAAAGATATTCAAGTCGACACCTATCGTTCTGGCGGAAAAGGAGGACAAAACGTCAATAAAGTTGAAACCGCTGTTCGAATGACACACATACCAACAGGCGTAGTTGTCGCCTGCCAAGCAGAACGGAGCCAACTTAAGAATCGTGTCTTAGCTTTAAAAATGTTGAAGGCAAAAATTTATCAGATCGAAGCTGATAAAAAACGAGCGGAACTTGATCGTCAATATGGTGAAAAAGGAGAGATCGCTTGGGGAAGTCAAATTCGTTCTTACGTTTTTCAACCTTACCAAATGATCAAAGACCATCGCACCGATTACCAAACAAGTGATATCCAGGGAGTGATGGATGGGGAAATCGATGCCTTTATTGAAGCGAAGCTGAAAAGCCTGTCTTGAAATTCTACTAAAGCTTTGAACAGCATCGGTGCTGCGATGCCTAATCATTTTTTTTCTCCAAAAACCATTCTTGAAACTGCTCCAACGCACGCCCACGATGACTCATGGAGTTTTTAATTTCACTAGAAAGTTCTCCAAAACTTTTCTCGTAACCTTCGGGAATAAAAATAGGATCATAACCAAAACCTCCAGCACCTTGGATCTCGCAGGCAAGCCTTCCTTCAACAGTCCCGTCAAACGTCGCCATTGTTTTCCCATCCCGAGCTACGGCAAGTAGACAACGAAACCGTGCACTTCGTTTTTCTGCAGGAATATTTTTCATTTTTTCCAAAACTAATTCTGTATTTTGTAAATCGGTACAGCCAGGACCAGCATAACGTGCTGAGTAGATTCCAGGCTCACAGTTGAGCGCATCGACCTCGAGACCAGAATCATCAGCCAACACAAAACCAGAAATATGTTTTGAAATTTCCTCAGCCTTTAATCGGGCATTTTCCTCAAATGTCATTCCTGTCTCTTCAATTTCAGGCAGTTCGCAAACCTCGGTAGCATCACGAACAATAACCCCCTCACCAAGCATTGTTTGAATTTCGTGAGTTTTATGGCGATTGCGAGTGGCGAGGAACAGATTGAGCTGCATAAGATTATTCTTTGATTGACATTGTAAGATCTATTTGCCCACAATCAACATCAATATTATTTATGCTACTGGTTCAATCCATTATTCAAGATTTAGAAAATTTACCAACACCTGCTTTATTAAAGGCAGCTCAGTATGTTCATCGGCTACGTGAATCCAATCCAAAAAGAAAAAATAGAGAAGAACGTTTAGCCGCACTGCAGGCGTTAGCAGGATCGATTACCAAAAAAGATGCTGATATCATGCAATGTTCTATTAAAGAGCTCGATCAAATCAGCATGCAATAAATGACGACTAATCTTGGTAAAAACGTTCTGCTTGATAGCAGTGTTGTTATTCACTGTTTGCGAGGTGGCAGTAATCTGCTTGCAAAATTGTTCCAGTTTTCAAATTTTTTTCTTCCAAACATAGCGCTCGCTGAGCTTTATTTTGGAGCGTATCGGTCTATTGAACTTGAGAACAATTTATTTCAAATAGAAAAATTCTTAGATCAAGTTGCCCTTGTTTTTCCAGATGCTGAAATAACTAAAACTTACGGTTATATTGCTGCAAACTTAGCTAACATTGGAAAGTCAATCCCTCAAAACGATATTTGGATTGCAGCAATGGCACGGCACCTTGCCTTGCCACTAGCAACATTAGACCAACATTTCAAATACGTCGATGGATTGGAAATAATTTCCTGTTAATACTATGCCCTCATCTTCTCCTCTCTCCTACCCCTTTCCTGAATTTGAACCACGCTGGCAACAGCATTGGCTTAATACAAATGCATTTCGTGCAAAAAATCCAGGCGATCCTGACTTTGATCCTGCTCAAAAAAAAGAATATATTCTCGACATGTTCCCTTACCCAAGCGGTGAAGGGCTTCATGTTGGTCACCTTGTTGGATACACAGCTACTGATATTCTTGCGCGTTATCATCGTTTACGTGGTGCTAACGTTCTTCATCCGATGGGATGGGATGCCTTTGGCCTCCCGGCTGAACAGTATGCCATTAAAACAGGACAACATCCTCGCGAAACAACGAGAAAAAATGTCTCGAATTTTCGGACTCAACTACAACAGCTTGGCTTCAGTTATGATTGGTCTCGTGAAATCAGCACAACAGATCCTGAATATTTCAAATGGACGCAATGGATTTTTTTGCAGCTTTATCATGCTTGGTTTAATCCCGCCACGAAAAAAGTAGAATCGCTCTCCACTTATCAAGGCTCTGAACCTGATTCTGTCAGACTCGCCTATGTAGCTGATGTTCCAGTTAACTGGTGTCCTGAACTTGGAACCGTTCTCGCTAACGAAGAAGTTGTTGATGGAAAAAGCGAAGTTGGTGGATTTGCTGTTGAGCGCCGCCCCATGCGTCAATGGATGTTTCGCATCACCACACTCGCAGATCGGCTGATTGAAGACTTAGAAGGGCTTGACTGGCCTGAGTCAATTAAACTACTCCAACGCAATTGGATTGGACGGAGTGAAGGAGCTGAAGTTGTTTTTAAAATTAAAGACCAACTCGACAAAAGCATCACCATTTTCACCACACGCGTTGACACGCTCTATGGGACAACTTATCTTGTCCTCGCGCCAGAACACCCCCTCCTCGAAGAGATTGCGCTTTCGCCCACAACCCGTGAAGCGCTAGAAAAGTATCGCAAGAGCTGCAATGCGAAAAGTGATTTAGAGCGAACTGATTTAGCAAAAACAAAAACAGGCATTCCTCTCGAACTCGAAGCCATCAATCCTATCAATGGAGAGACCATTCCTATCTGGATTGCTGATTATGTTCTCATGGGATATGGGACTGGTGCTGTTATGGCTGTTCCCGCACACGATGAACGTGATCATGAATTTGCTCAGCAATTTCAATTACCACTTCGCTGTGTCATTGCAATAAACAACGAACAACAGCCATCACTCCCATTTACTGCAAAAGATGGCAAGGCTATTAACTCTCCTCTCATTAATGGACTCTCTGCTGAAGAAGCAAAAACAAAACTTACAACGTGGTTAGAACAAAATTCCTGCGGTCGTAGAAAAATTCAATACAAACTTCGCGACTGGCTCTTCTCTCGTCAGCGTTATTGGGGGGAACCATTTCCCATTGTTTGGGAAAATGGAAAACACCACGCCCTTTTAGAACATGAACTTCCTGTAGAGCCTCCCGAGATGGATGATTTTCGCCCAACAGGAACCGCAGAACCGCCACTGGCTAAAGCTAAAGAGTGGGTCCGCTATTCGGAAAATGCAGTTCGTGAACTCAACACCATGCCTCAATGGGCAGGCTCCTGCTGGTACTACCTGCGCTTCTGTGATCCTCATAACGAAAAATCTTTTATTGGAAAAGAAGCAGAAACTTATTGGATGGGAGGAGGTGTTTCAGACAAAAAGCGTGGTGGTGTCGATCTATATGTTGGAGGGACCGAACATGCCGTACTTCACTTGCTCTATGCTCGCTTCTGGCATAAGGCCCTTTTTGATTTAGGCCACCTAACGAACTGCGAGCCTTTTCAACGCCTCGTCAATCAAGGAATGATTGCTGGGAGTGACGGACAAAAAATGTCCAAAAGTCGTGGTAACGTTGTCAGTCCAGGAGAAGTCATTGCACAGTATGGCGCTGATGCATTACGCCTCTACGAAATGTTCATGGGCCCGCTCGAACATGGAAAACCATGGAGCACAACTGGTGTCGAAGGCATCTATCGCTTCCTCGCTCGGATCTGGCGTTTAGCAATGCAGCAAAATGCGACAACACATCATTGGAGTGTTTCCAATAATATCGCTGACATTCCACTCACGCCCGCTCAACAAAAGATCGTACATTAAAAAAGTGACACATGATATCAAAGCACTTTCCTTTAATACTGCGATCGCGCAGATGATGGTTTTCGTCAATGAGTTCACAAGCGCTAAGCCATGCCCTTTGGAAGCCCTCCATGTGCTCCTGCGCTTACTCAGTCCTTTTGCACCTCACCTTGCTGAAGAACTGTGGATGCAATTGAGGTCTCTTTTTCCTGCCCTTCAAAAAATAGGAGCTACAGCTTCTCAAGCAACCTGGCCAAAATGGGATGAAAAGTTTTTACTCCTCGAAGAGACTACTTATGTTCTTCAAATCAATGGAAAAGTCAGAGGACGACTCACCTTAGCAACAACAGCCAGCAAAGAAGAAGTCGAACAAATAGCCTTAAAGGAGCCTTCCCTCCAATCGCACTTAGAAGGAAAGAACATTCAAAAAGTGATTATTGTTCCTGGTAGGCTTGTCAATATCGTCGTGCATTAAAAAATAAGAATTAACCACAAAGAGCGCAAAGCGGCTTACGCGACTCACAAAGAACACAAAAAGAATTTTTTGACAAAAAAATTCTAGGTATTGAAATAAGAAGATCTTTCCAATTTCCTATGCTTAAAATTTATGCCTTTAGCCTCTAGCCCCCAACCTCCAAATTCCAGCTTATTTTTAATCGCTGGCAACGGAACCTATCCATTTCTGATAGCACGCGGAGCTCGAGCTGCTAGCATCAAAAAAATTGTTGTCGCTGCTTTTGAAGGAGAGACCGATCCATCTCTTGCAAATGAAGTTGATGAAATGATTTGGATGCGCGTGGGACAAGTAGGAAAACTACTGAACGCAGCTCACAAAAGCGGCATTTCTCACGGCATCATGGCAGGACAGATTGCTCCCAAAAACCTCTTTGATCTTCGCCCTGACCTCAAAGCATTGATGCTTCTAGCGACACTCAAAGAACGAAATGCCGAATCACTTTTTTCCACATTGGCTCGCGAGCTTGAAAAAGCTGGCGTCACCCTTCTTCCCGCCACCACCTTTTTGGAAGAGAGTATTGTAACTCCAGGCTGGATTGCTGGTCCCAAGCTTCGTAAGCGTCTTTTAGAAACCATTCAATTTGGTCATCACATTGCCAAAGAAGTAAGCCGACTCGATATTGGCCAAACCGTCATCGTTAAAAATGGAACCGTCCTCGCTGTCGAAGGATTTGAAGGAACTGATGAAACTATCAAACGCGGAGGCACATTGGGACGCGGAGGTGCTTGCATGGTCAAAGTCTCCAAGCCCTATCATGACATGCGCTTTGATGTCCCTGTCATCGGTATGAAAACCTTAGAAACAGCTGCTCATGCTGG
This sequence comes from uncultured Chthoniobacter sp., assembly GCA_964469825.1. GTDB lineage: Bacteria > Verrucomicrobiota > Verrucomicrobiia > Chthoniobacterales > UBA6821 > CAIWMF01. Next base: position 6,554 of record CAYYAN010000032.1, read on the forward strand.
CGTAAGCGTGATTGCTCTAGAGGCTGGCTGCACACTATTATTAGAAAAAGAAAAACTCTTCTCCCTAGCCGAGCAGCTTGGCATCACGCTCTGGGGCATGACGAACAATAACTCATTTGACTCATCAGACACAGTAAAGTAGAATAACCCGACTATCGACTGGCTTATACCATTCGCGTTTGATTCTAAGGTTTTCTTACTTGCTCTTTTTGTTTCTAGCATCGTTGTCAGATCTTGCGTTATGCTTGCATAGTGTTGCAATCCTCCTCCTTGCTAAAAACAAAAATTTCAACATAAAAAACTTCAAACTCGCACACGAATGATATGTTGATCGCATCACTATTCAGCAATCATAAAGCTCGATTACGTTTTCTTGCTCTAACATAATCATTCCCTTCTCATGAAAACTATTAAAGCCGGCGTCATCGGCGTTGGCCACATCGGCATCAATCACGCACGCATCTATTCTGAGCTCCCCAACTGTGAGCTGGTTGCTGTTCTCGACGCCAACAAACAAGCCGCTCAGAAAGCCGTTGCAAAATATGGAGGCGTGGTCTGCCATTCCCTCCAAGAATTTTCTGAACTGATCGACGCAGCCACGGTTGCGACCCCCACAGAATCTCATTTCGAAGTTGGTTCTTATTTATTGCAACGAGGGAAACATCTTCTCATTGAAAAGCCAATTGCTGATACAACAGAAGGTGCTCAGCAATTAGCCGCCATTGCTCACAGACATCACTGTATTCTTCAAGTCGGCCACGTTGAGCGTTTCAATCCAGCTCTCGAAGCACTAGAAAAACAACTTAAAAATCCTCGCTTCTTAGAAGTAACACGCCTCTCTCCCTATCCAAATCGGAGCATGGACATTGGAGTGGTACTCGATTTGATGATTCACGATTTAGAGATTGTCTTGCACCTTGTTCGTTCTCCCGTTAAAAGCATCGATCCTGTTGGAATTGCTGTCCTAAGTCGTGGAGAAGATATTGCCAATGTCCGCATTCATTTTGAAAATGGATGCGTTGCCAACCTCACAGCCAGCCGCATTAGCCGCGATAAAGTCCGAAAGATTCGCATCTTTCAAGAAGATGCATATCTCTCTCTCAACTATCAAAAACAAAATGGTTACATGCTTCGTTTGAATGGCAAAGAAATCAAAAAACATCGCGTTCATGTCATCAAAGGAGAACCTCTTCAACGTGAGCTCGCGGCCTTTATCGATTGTGCACGCCATGGAGATCAGCCTCGCGTCACTGGCTATGAGGCTGCAGCTGCTTTAGACCTCGCTTTAAAAATTACACGCAAAATTGAAGAGAACAATCGTACTCTTATTCCTCAGGCTGCATGAAAATCGCAATTGTCGCAGGAGAAGCCAGCGGAGACTCTCATGGAGCAGCTCTGATGGAAGAACTTCAAAAAAAAATTCCAAATGTTATTTTTTTAGGTCTTGGTGGACCAAAAATGGGATCTACTGCTACAAAGCGAGAAGCTAGCGGCTACATCGAGAATTGGATTACAGAATCCGCGGTTCTTGGCCTCTGGGATGTGCTCAAAAAATATGGTTACTTCCACAAAAAATTTTCTTCACTCCTCAAGCAACTCGAACAAGAAAAACCGGAAGCGATCATTCTAATCGACTACGCCGGATTCAACCTTCGTTTAGCCAGAGCAATTCGCCGCCGAAAACTGCCGATCAAAATTATTAAGTACATTAGCCCTCAAGTCTGGGCTTGGAATCGTCGTCGCATTCCTGAAATGGCTCGCAACCTTGATTTGATGATTTGTATTTTTCCTTTTGAAGAAAAAATTTATAAGGATTCTGGATTGCCAACTGTTTTTTCAGGACACCCACTCGTTGAAAAATTAATGGCTCTGCAAAATAAACCAGAGCGTTTAAAAAAAAGTCAGAGCGGATGCAGTACAAGGGATAAGAATACAACCGGCCAAGAGATCGCTGAATGGACTACCGTCAGACAGCCAAAAGGGTTGAGCCGAGAGGGAGCAAGCGAGTTCAACCATAGATCCGCAGCGTCTATTAACACTCGAGGAGGCGAGCACCAAAATGACGGCGTAATGCACGGCTATGGCTTTTTTGAAAACGCTCTGAAACGAGAAAAAAATTTGCTTGGCCTCTTCCCAGGCAGCCGATCACGTGAAGTGCATCATATCTTTCCTGCGATGGCAGCGGCAGCCAAACGTGTTATGGAACAAAATCCAAGCATCCGTTGCGAAGTTGCCGCGGCAACAACGGCACACGCTTGTCAAATGGAGACGATTATTTCAAAAATGGATAATCTTGCCATCACGATCACGGTTGGACAAGCTACTACCCTCATGCAACGCGCAGCTTTTGGACTGGTCTGCTCGGGTACCGCAACTCTAGAAGCCGCCGCACTCGGTCTCCCATACGCCCTGGTTTACAAAGCAACTCCTCTGACAGCGATGGTTGCTCGCAGACTCATTAAAGTTCCCTATCTTGGAATCATCAATATTTTAGCAGGACATCTCGTTGTGAAAGAATTCTTGCAAGAAGCAGCGACCCCGCAAGCCCTCGCTCAAGAAGCATTATATTTTTTAGAAAACCATCAAGCTGCTCAAGAACTCTCTAAAAATGTCACCGCTGTTGCTGCAACCTTACGCTCCGAAGGAGCCTACGAACGAGCTGCAGAGGCGATTTTCAATAGGCTGAAGCCTGAAGATATTGATAACTGACTTTCAACTCTTGCTTTCATCATTATTTTATTGTCCTACTTAATAATATTTTTTAAAAAAAGCTCTCTTCAGCCTTTTTCCTATGCACACCAACCATCTTGAAACACTCTGGGCTCCATGGCGTGTTGAATATTTTGAACAAGGCCATCAGTCTGACAAAGATTTTTTACTCGATGCCGCACAAACCTCTGATGATGCAGCTCACTTGGTAGTAGCTCGACGGAAAAGTGTTTTTTTGATTATGAACAAGTACCCCTATGCTGTAGGCCATCTCATGGCTGTTCCTTATCAAAAACGATCTGACATGCGCGAACTCTCGGAAGAGGAAGTCCTGGATCTCTGGAATATCACCTTGCACGCTCAAGAATTACTTCGTGGAGTAGTGCATGCTCAAGGATTTAATATTGGTCTGAATCTAGGCTCTGTTGCAGGAGCTGGAGTCAGTGATCATCTCCATCTTCACATTGTCCCAAGATGGCGTGATGATCAAAACTTTATGCCTCTCTTAAGCGGAACACGTATCATTCCCGAAGGACTACGTCCGCTTTACGACCGACTCATCGCTTATCAGACAACATTGGGAGAACAAAAAAAATAGGGAGCCAGAAGACTCCCTATTTTCAAATAGACTATTTCCTGCAGCAGTGAATCACTGCATTTTATGAAGTTAGTTTTTAAGTTTAAAGATTACCTTTCTCCAATGGTATCCTTTACCCACCGTGCTTCAATTTCTTCATTCAGCTTTTCTACTAAAGCTTGAGATTCATTATGCGTTGAAGATTCAGTATCAGCAGAGTCTTTTATCTTAGCAGCTAGAATAGAGAGATGCCCTGGATGCCATTCATCTTCACTCTTAGCAACAAAATAAGCTAATTTTCCTTGTTGATTACTAGAAAGCAATGCTAATGGTTCTCTTATAGCATCTTTCACCTCAGGATCCAAAGTAGCAAGCACCTCTTCAATAGTGCTTTCAGGATTTAATGCATCAATTTTTTGTTGTCTTAAATTTTGATAATTCTTGTATTGATGAAAATCGAAGTACTGTCCAGCAGTAAGTTGATGCATTGGTACTGTTTCTAAAGTTGCCATTTGTGCCGCTTTTTGCTGCCTTGCAGTCCGAGCTTCTGGCAATATAGGTTTCTTAAGAGTCAAAAGATCATAAGCCATCGCCCCTACTGATTGTTGAGCATTTTCTTCAGCAAGCTTTTTCTTTTGCATGCCTGTATGAACTTCAGCCAGATCTTGAAACGCAGGCTTTTTCTCTACGGCAGGATTTGCTCGCCAAGAAGATATTAAGGCGGTGAGCTGTCCCCAAGATTTTTGGCCACATGCTGCAAGTTTTGCTTTCCAAGATAAAGTTGTTTGTGGGTCAAGAGAATCATGATTCGCTGAATTTTCGTTTCCAGCAGACTGATGAATTGAGTCTTCGGTAATTTCTATACATTTTGATCGCTCCTCTAAGCCAGCCGGATTATCAGTTTCACTAAAAGAACTCCTCTCCCTTATTTTAACACCATCTTTCTTCTCCGTTCTTGCTTGACGATCTGTATAAAACTTCCAACCACCAGCTGCCCCTGCACCTAAGAGAGCAACCCCGAATATACCAGCTG
>CAYYAN010000033.1:0-10801 GCA_964469825.1 uncultured Chthoniobacter sp.
TCCGGGCTAGGGGGGGGCGGTTCCAGTATTTCCACATTTTAGTGCCAGTTCATGATTTTTAAGCTTATGCGGCTTTATACAACTCAACTAAAAACTCCTCTTGGCATTATGCTTGCAGTTGCCGACGAACAGCATCTTCTTTTTTTGGATTTTGTGAATCGCGAAATGATCATGCGTTGGAATCAAAAAATGACTGGCAGTGGAAATAGCCTTGGCATTTGGGAAGTAGAAGAGGATCGCTGGGATCATGACGCACCAGCCACTTTATTGCGCGACGAACCATTTTCATTTCTCAAATTCGAACGCAAAATAAAAAAAATCCTTCATGAATATTCTTCAAAACTACAGCCAGGTACAAGTGCTCCTCTTGAATCCATTGAGCAAGAATTAGAAGCTTATTTTTCTGGGCGCTTCGATTTTTTTAAAACACCGTATCGTCTACTGGGTTCTACTTTTCAACAAGCTGTCTGGAAAATGCTTTTAAAAATTCCTTACGCAGCCACTCAAAGCTATACAGAAGAAGCTGCAGCTCTTGGCAATCCAACAGCTGTACGAGCGGTCGCTAATGCCAACGGGGCTAACTTCCTTGCTATCGTGATCCCATGTCATCGCGTTATTGCGAGTGGCGGCAAACTCGGCGGCTATGGGAGCGGATTACGTCGCAAAGAATGGCTGCTTGAACACGAGAAAAAAAATCTTTGATTTCTGCCAAGGGCGTTACTTGGAGTTTGTCCAAAAAAGTTGATTTTTGTTAGAGGACTGAAACAACTACAGATGAAGTAATGAGTAAAGACGCTTTGCTTGACCTGCACCCTATAATCTGTAGCCTGCAATCCAATAAAATGAACATTCGTGTCTTACAATTTGATGACTGGGCCAGCTGGAAAGAACTCCGAAAAGAGTCAATCTTACTCTGCCCTGAAGCCTTTGCTTCCTCTTTTGAGGAAGAATGCAATCTATCTGATCGCCAGTTTCAAGATTGGATTACCAGAAATGTGATTTTCGGTGCTTTTATTGACGATCATTTGATTGGGACTGCTGGCTTTTTCCAAATGGAATTTGCCAAAGAAAAACATCGCGGCGGTCTTTTTAGCGTTTATGTCACACCCAACAAACGACATCAAGGAATCGCATATCAACTCGTAGAGCACGTGATTCAAGAAGCCAAAAAACGAGTCATCCAACTTCACCTCAAAGTTGTCAGCTCCAATACTTCCGCTGTCAACCTCTACCAACGTCACGGCTTTGAAGTCTATGGCACGGAACTCCGTTCATTAAAATACCAAGACCGTTTTTTTAATGAGTACTTGATGGTTTTGAGATTTGATGCGTAAAAGAAAAAGAATAGCCTTTTATTTTTATGTCTGTTCCGCTTTCTACTTCTCAAACTCGCCCGAAAATAGGTCTGATCACCTGCATTTTTTTGACGGTCGCAATCATGATTGGCAATGGAATTTACACAAGCCTAGGATTGCAATTGCTCACTATCTCGCATCCATTCACAATCCTAGTCTTATGGATGATTGGCGGCCTTTGCGCTCTCTGTGGAGCTCTCTCGTACGCTGAGTTGGCATCACGGCTCCCTCATTCCGGTGGAGAATATTATTATCTTTCTAAAATTTATCATCCAGCCCTTGGCACCATGGCTGGCGTCATCACTCTCTTTGCAGGATTTGTTGCACCGATCTCACTGGCTTGCATGGCGTTTGGCAAATATCTCCACAGTTTTTACCCCAGCTGCTCTTCGCTCTCTTCCTCGATCATCCTCATCACCCTTATTACGATTGCTCATCTTTTTAATCTTTCATTTAGCGCTGTCTTTCAAGACATCACTACTATCTTCAAGTTTGGATTAATTGCTCTCTTGCTCTACCTAGGTTTTCGTTATGCCTCCATCTCTCCTCGCGTTCTGCTCCCTTCTTCCGCAGCCTGGCAAGAGCTGTTCCAGCCCAATGCCGGAGTCACGCTCCTTTTTTGCTTTTACGCTTATTAGGGATTGAATTCAACAGCCTACTTTGCCGATGATGTTGCAACTTCTCAAAAAACCGTCGGCTGGTCACTTGTCACCGGAACTCTACTAGTCACATTGCTTTACTTGCTTTTGAATGTCGTTTTCCTCCTCTCTGCTCCAGTAGAAGATCTTCGCGGTGTGCTTGATGTAGGGACGGTTGTTGCAACGCACCTTATCGGCACTGCTGGCGGAAAAGCCATGGCGTTACTCATTGCTGGAGGACTCGTTGCTGGCGTGAGTGGCATGACTTGGATCGGTCCTCGCATCACTCAAGTCATGGGTCAAAATCTCCCAGCACTTTTCTGGTTCAGTCAGACTTCCTCCAATAATATTCCATGGCGCGCAACACTCTTGCAATATGGTTTTATTATCGTGGTTCTATTGACCTCATCTTTCAAAATGCTTCTTATTGCAACTCAGATTCCCATCCTTATTTGCGCATTGCTCGGTGTCCTTGGCATTATGGTTCTGCGACGAAGAGAAAAAATAAATAGTATGACGCCCAATTTTATAAAATCTTCTCCTCACCAAGACAAAGATGCACCCTTCGCCTTGACTTGCCCTTTTTACCCGGTACCTCCGCTTGTTTTTGCAACTATCAGTATCGCCGCCCTGATTTATACTATTACAACCAACCTGCAAGATGCATTGTGGGGATTTTCTTTAATACTTTTAGGCCTCATCCTGCATCCTGTTTTTAAAATGAAATTTGGTTGCCCGTTCATATGAGCGGATAGATTATGTTTTCACTGATATTAACACAGAACTTTTCTTTGTTTTTTGTTTTGATTTTTTTGTTTTGATTTTTTTTCTTTGAAGCTAGCTTTCTTGTTATGTCTGCAGTACCTCCTTCCACTCGCAAAGTCGGCTTAGTCACTTGCGTTTTTCTTGTTTTGGCCATTGTTGTTGGTAATGGAATTTATACAAATCTTGGGCTACAGCTTCTTTCAATCTCAAGCGATTTCACTCTTTTAGTGCTTTGGTTCATCGGCGGCATCTGCGCCCTCTGCGGCGCTCTTTCCTATGCTGAACTTTCCTCGCTAATGCCTCATTCAGGAGGAGAGTACTATTACCTTTCTCGCATTTACCATCCTGCTTTGGGCACTACAGGCGGAATCATGACACAATATGGTGGCATGATTGCTCCAACAGCATTGGCAAGCATGGCTTTTGCAAAATATGTTTCTGGAATTTTTCCTGCGTATCACCCAACGCTTATTGCTGTTGCTTTGGTAACCATTATTACAGGAACTCACTTGATTAATTTGGGCTTTAGCGCTGGATTTCAAGATACGATCACTACGCTCAAATTCTTTCTTATTGGTACTATTATTTTTCTCGGTTTTCGCTATGCCACGCAATCGCCGACCATTTTTCTTCCAACTTCTTCTTCTCTCAAAGAACTTTTTTCACCAAGCTCCGGCGTGACGCTTCTTTTTTGCTACTATGCTTATGCCGGATGGAGTTCTGCAACTTACATCGCTGATGATGTCAGTTCTTCTCGCAAAACTGTAGGCCGCTCACTCATTATCGGAACACTCTTAGCAACATTGATCTATCTTTCCATGAATGCTGTTTTTTTAATGTCAGCACCTAATGAAGAATTACGCGGAGTGATCGATATTGGGCATGTAGTGGCAACTCATTTACTAGGAACCCAGGGAGGTAACGTTATGGCCCTCTTAATTGCCCTTGGATTGATGGCAGGAGTAAGTGGAATGATTTGGGTTGGCCCGCGTATCACACAGATGATGGGAAAAGATCTTCCAGCGCTGACGTTTTTTGATCATGTCACTGCAAGTAACGTTCCCATGCGTGCCATGTTGTTACAATATGTCTTGGTGGTTCTCTTGCTTTTGACTTCTTCTTTTAAAATTGTTTTGGTGAGCTCACAATTTACGCTCATTTGTTGCCAAATCTTAACGGTCTTTGGTGTTTCAACGTTACGAAGAAAGGAATTTTCTTCCGAATCTCAAGAAGTGAGAACACCTTCACAACTCACTGATCTTTGCAATGTGGAAGGAGCCTCCAAAGCCCAGACCAGCAATATACAAAACGCATTCAAAGAAGCAAGCGCTGGAACGACACAGCAATTTGCAGCAGCAGTAGATTTAGGAAAGCAGTCTATTTTTCGTTGTCCATTTTATCCACTCCCACAAATTATCTTCATTGGCATTAGCCTGCTAGCCCTTGGTTACACTCTTATCACCAACCCATTTGAGTCCATGATTGGTATTGGCGTGATTCTTTTTGGATTGATGTTGTATCCGCTTTTTCGGAGAGGGTAAAAAAGGCTGAGGGCTGAAGACTCTACTAATTCGGATATTCCACGGTATTTCTGCTGCTGCTTGCGAGAGCCTTTTAAAATATTTGCAATACTCTCCACTTTCAAAAATAAGTTGCCTTTATGGAAAACATTTTTCCCTCAGTCTTCAACTTTCAGCCTCTTAATCTCATTTTTTTCTTCCTTCTCCTCCTAGCTTCCCTTTCTGCCCAAGAGGTCCGGCGGGCTATTCCAGTAAGACCTGTTTATGCTGGTTACAACGAAGATGCCTTGTTTTTAGCAGGAAAAGAATTGCCCACAACTTCTTCCCTCGCATTGCTACAGCTCAGCTCCAACTACCAAGCTCACTCCTTAGCTTTGCAAAAAGTGTGGACAGAATATGAGATGCGGTATTTTATCCCCATGCGCGAATGGAGCTTACAAGAGTTGCCTCAACGCATACCTCTTCCGTCCACGATCTGTTACCTTTTTAGTGGCCCTGATATTTTAAATCCGCTAGCCCTTTTTTCTGATGCTGCTTCCACTTACTTGCTATGTGGAAAAGAACCCATTGGTTTTATCACGCCTCCCGAGCAACTCTCTCCCGAGCAGCTTCAACAAGGCCTCTCAACCATCCGTGAGGCGACACAAACAGCATTGCAATTTGGTTATTTCATTACCAAAGAAATGCGTTCTCAAACAACAACCGGCCCTTTTCAAGGCGTTTTACCGCTTTTATTAACACTGCTAAGTTTGACTGAAAATCGGATTCTGAGTGTAGAAGAACTCTCGCTCGGAGGCACTCCTGGAGTGCGCATCCGGTTTATCTCTCCCAGCAGCACTGAAAAAACACTCTATTATGCTCAGTATGATTTATCTAATGGAAACGGGCGTACTTTTTTTCGATGGCTTCAACACTTCATGCCGGCAATCTCCTACTTGAAAGCAGCATCTTACTTGCTCCATGAAGAAAATTTTTCTCAAACACGAAACTTTCTGCTACAAAACTCCCACGCCATCTTGCAAGACGACTCGGGCATTCCCTTTCGCTGCTTTGACAATCCGAACTGGACAATCTATCTCTTTGGCGATTACAAAGGCCCGATCGAACTCTTTCGTCCTAAATATCAAGCCGATCTCGCAGCTGCCTATCAAACGTCCCTCCTCGCTGCTCCGATGAACTTTGGAACGGGATACCAATTCGAACCTGGAGTGGCGGGTGGTGCAAACCTGCAGCTTGCCGTAAGAAAATACTTCGCACCTCGGGCATTACCGGTAGAAGTCACGACAAAATCCAAGCGGCAACAGAAAAAGAAAAAATGAAAAGGAGAAGCTCATAAATTTATCCATGCTTTTTTATGTCTACGATTCGCGTTTCATTTCTATTCTTATCAATTCATGAATGCATCTCTTGATTCCATTTTTATTTTTCTCTTTGGCACCATTATCGGATCCTTTCTTAACGTGGTCATCACACGCCTGCCTCATAGAATCAGTCTCTCCAACCCAAAACGTTCCTACTGTCCAACGTGTCATCGCAGGCTTCCTTGGTGGGAAAATATTCCCATCTTCAGCTGGCTATTCCTTGGGGGCCGCTGTGCGGGATGTCATAAACGCATCTCGATTCAATATCCGCTGGTGGAACTGAGCACAGGGCTTCTTTTTTGCCTCTGCTCTTATTTTTTTTCATGGCCGGTGGCAATGGCTTATGCGGTTTTTATCAGTTTACTACTTGCTGCAACTGTAATCGATCTTCAACATTGGATCATCCCAAATGAAATTACTCTCGGCGGTATCGTTGCTGGAATTTTCGCTTCTACACTTCTTCCCGAGCTCATGGAGACAGACTCTCGAAAAAATGCAGCACTCTTTTCAGCAGGCGCAGCAGTGGCTGGTTATGGATTGCTCTGGGGCGTTCTAGAATTAGGAAAATTATTTTTTGGAAAGAAACGTACTCTCTTCACAGAACCAGTCTTACTGAGACTGAGTTGTCCAAAAAAAACAATACTCCATCTTGGAGAGGAAGAAATTGAACTCGAAGAGTTACTCCTCCGACCCTCTGATCAAATTATAGCTCATGCAAATTGGGTTGAAGTCGCAGGGGAACGCTTCACCAATCAGCATTTTTATCTGCACCATCAAGGGCTTCGCATTGATGAACACGCATGGCCTTTTGAAAAAACCATTCCCTTTCAAGCGGAAATCACAGAAGTTATTCTGCCACGAGAAGCCATGGGATTTGGCGATGTTAAATTCCTTGGTTGTATTGGCGCCTTCCTAGGGTGGAAAGGAATGCTCTTTGCTCTCTTTGGTGGCTCCATCTTGGGATCGATCGTCGCACTTTTTTTACTACTCATTACGCGCGGCCGTCTTGGAAGAAGTATCCCATTCGGCCCAGCCCTAGGAGCTGCTGCCACACTCTGGCTCTTCCGCTGTGCGATAGGCTAGCCCGGATATTTCATCACTCTCGCGACGAGAAAGCCGCGAAGGCTGATGGGGCAAGGCAGACGCAGGATTGGAATTCGCTCGCGCCCGCGAGGCTCACCCCTTCGGGGCTGCCTTCGGCAGTCCATCCAGCGTCCGCCCGGACGCATGTATGTTATCAGGGCTGTATGAGTCCATACTGTCCTGATCAAATTCAACTCTAACGCAGCAGCCATCGGCGTTCCCGGCTTTCGCAGTAGAGAGAGATCAAATATCCGGGCTAATATAGGGGGGGGTCCGTTCCAGATATTGCATATTTTGTTGTATTAAGGTTAATCTCAATGAATTCAAGAAAGTCGAATTTAGAAAAAAACCATATGAACATTAATAATAGCAGTAACTATATTTCAACTTCTACATCAAGATCTATAGAAGAAGAAGCATCAACAAGTATCAGAACAAATACTGAAGGATCTTCAGGACTCTTTTCTAATGGAGTTTCCATTCGTCAATCATTGAACAGCACTCAACATGAACTAACCCAAACAATTTCTCGCTTGCAACAAGGTAGATATAATCATCTAGGAAGGCCTCTTATTAATCTTTGTGCACGTCAACGAAATCAATTTGATTTTGGAGGAAGAAATATTGAGCAAGATGCACGAGCTTATATGGACTCAGATCAAATTTCGCCAAACTTAAAACCGAATCCAGAATCCACAGAGTTGAATTTTGAAGTTGTCTCTGAAGCGTCCGGGACAAGGTCTAGACCTGGTGAACATCGAGTTCAACGAGGTCAATTACTGCGTCCTATGGATCTTGCAGATTACGAAGGAGTTGATAACAGCAACGTCGAATATCTCTACCGTTCTGATCTGCCTGGGCAAACAATAAGAATGCCATTTCAATCTACACGCCCACCTATTCATCAAAATCAATCTACCGAAGAAGAAAATATTCAAGCACGAACTATTAGAGAAGATATTAATTCCAATACTCTCTCTTCTTCTGGAACAAGGCCTCCTGGGCGTCAATCCAATCGTCCAACCAATACTCAACAGCGAACAACTTCCATTCGCTCAGAAGATACTAGTGGTAGCAATTTCCTACCTAATGTTTTCGGTGCCGCCGAAGAAAGGCCTCCTGGGCGTCAATCCAATCGTCCATCTAATACTCAACAGCAAACAACTTCCATTTCCTCAGAGAATACTAGTGATAGCAATTTCCTACCTAATATTTTAGGTGCCGCCGGAGCAAGACCTCCTGGGCGTCAATCCAATCGTCCATCTGATATTTAAGGGAAGACAATTTTAGACATCTCAAAAAATAGCGAGATGCCTTTTTGGGCGCTCTTTGTGTTCTTTTATGGCTAGCCAGGATATTTCATGCTAAACCTATTATGCCTTGTTCTATGCCTACTGTGTTGGCCTTAGATTTCGATTTTGGCAGTATGAAAAAATACAGCCACTGCATTGAAACTTTTCGCTCATCTTGTATTCTTGCTCCTGCAAGGCATCTCATTACGATTCCCCATAAAATATTCGGACTAATCTTTTTTTCATGTCTGTTACTTCCTCAAATCCTAAAAAACTTTCGTTTCCTGAGCTCTTGCGAGCTGTCTGGCAGCCGTATCGTAGTCTTTCTGTTTTTCTGATACCCTATCGCTTGCGGCTTGTATTAGGACTTCTTGCCGGCGTCGGTTATGCAGCTTCGAATGCTGCTGTTCCCCTAGTCATCAAAAAAGTTGGTGGCTCTGTTTTTAGTGGCGGTTTTTCACAAACTCAACTCTTAAGTGGAAATATCCCAACCGGAGGGCCAGATGTTAAAGATGTTCTCTGGATTTGCCTCTTAGTACCAGTGATCATGCTCGTAAGAAGCCTTCTTTCGTACATGAATACTTACTGCCTCACCTGGGTCAGCCTCAAAGTGCTCCGTGATATTCGCCGTAAAGTTTTTAGTCACCTTATGGAACAATCACTCGATTTTTTTAATCGCTCTCAATCAGGGCGTCTGCTGTCGAGGGTCCTCAATGACACACGCGTTGCGCAGGAATCACTCGTTGGTATTGTGGGCGATGTCATTAAAGAACCATTAACAGTTATTGGCATGGTCTATGTCTTGATGCGGATTGATTGGAAATTTAGTTTTGTGACTCTTTTTCTTTTTCCGATCTGTCTTATACCGCTGATTGTTTACGGTCGCAAGGTGCGCAAAGCTGGCAAAGCTGAAGAGAATGAGGCCGGCATTATGGCTGTAATCCTACAAGAATCATTTGCTGGTATTCGTGTGATCAAGTCTTTCGCACGAGAACAATTTCAGCTCGATCTGTTTGATAAATCGAGCGAAATCCAGTTTAAGTCAAGCCTCAGCGTCCAAAAGAGTTCAGCTATTGTGCAGCCAATGATCGAAACAGTTTCGGCTTTTGGTGTTTCTCTAGCGCTTTTCTATGTTTATTTCGGTCATCTTGGATTAGGAAAGTTCATGGCTCTAATGGCAGGAATGTTTTTGCTCTACGAACCAGTAAAAAAGTTAAGCCGCATTCATTTAGTCCTCCAAAAATGTTTGAGCGCCTCAACTAGTATTTTTGAACTCTTAGCAACACACCCAACAGTTGTTGATGCGCCCAAAGCACGCGTGCTAGCTCGCTCTCAAGGCAGACTTGAACTTCAAAATGTTTCGTTTCATTATGGCTTGCAGGATGCAGCCCCCGCTCTTGAAAAAGTAAACCTCGTTATTGAACCTGGAACAAAAGTTGCTCTCGTTGGTGCCAGCGGAGCTGGAAAAAGCACGATCCTCTCGCTTTTTCTTCGTTTTTACGATCCTCAAGAAGGATGCGTGCTACTCGATGGAGAGGATGTCCGCTACCTTCAACTAAACTCTCTACGGGATCAAATTGGCATAGTGACCCAGGAAAATTTTCTTTTTCATGATACGATCTACGAAAACATTCGTTTTGGTCGGCTCGATGCCACACGCGAAGAAATTGAAGCAGCGGCCAAGCAGGCTTTTGCACACGACTTCATTTTAACGCAACCTCAAGGATACCAAACGATGGTTGGAGATAAAGGTTGTCTCATTTCTGGGGGCCAACAGCAACGCTTGGCTATCGCTCGTGCCTTGTTGAAAGGAGCTCCCATTTTATTACTCGATGAAGCAACCTCTGCACTGGATTCCGAGTCCGAACGCATGATCCAAGTTGCACTCGAACGTTTGGAAAAAGGCCGGACGGTTGTTGCAATCGCTCACCGTCTCTCGACGGTCTTAGGAAGCGACCTTATTGTTGTCATGGATCAAGGCCGTATCGTGGCGCAAGGCACTCACCAAGAGCTACTCCAGTCGTCAGAGATTTACAAAAATATTTATGAACTGCAGTTCAGTCATTAAAACTCGCACGCTCATGGTATATCTTGGATCCATGGTTATAACTCGTATGCAAAAAAAACCGTGAAAGACATCCACTAAGGAGTCTTTCACGGCCATTAATTTTCTTAAGTATTTTACTCAGCAGCACTGTTACCTGCCGAAGTAGTATCACTTCCAACTGCTGTCCAGCCTGCAGGAGCAAATGGAGAGTCGAGGTAGATTTTTTCTATTTTTTGATCTGCTCTGAACGGAGATGGTATTGCTACTTGCTTATCTTGATTCCAATTTGGATCATTAAAATCAATAGCAGGACCTGTAAAGAAGGCAGTAGATCCAGTAGAGTTTTTAATACCATGAGAGGTATCAATTCTAAAGTGATGTGATGGATCTTGATCATAAGACCATGGAAAATTTTCCGATGTCTTTTTAAATAAAATATCTTGATTTGGATATTTAACATAGTCTCCTAGAGAACCTATTTGGTACCCTGGATATTCCATGGCGTAATAGCCCATCTCCGGAACAGGCTTCAATTCGACATACCAAGGAGCCTCTTGATCTGGAGTCCTTGTATACTGAGACCATGCTATCCCTGGCTTATCAGCATAAAAAAATTGCTGCATGTTATTAGGATCCATTGGACTCTCAATATTATAAGGATTCAAGGGCGACTTAGGATCTGTTGGATCAGGATGAAATAGAAGTTCACGCTCAAGAACTTGTTTTTCTAAATCAACATT
>CAYYAN010000034.1:0-827 GCA_964469825.1 uncultured Chthoniobacter sp.
CTAAATATGTTTGATCTAATCTCTTTATTAATGTTTCATGCATTGTTCCATCAGAATTTAGAGCATACCCTAGTGTTACTATAAAGTCTTTTTCTTTTGGTGATTCAACATAGTTCAATACTAAACTTGTATTTCTTTCTGCATTTTCAAATTTTTTCAAATATGCTTCTATTTTATTTGGAAATTTCTCTTTTAAGGCTTTTATTGTTTGATCATACATTTCTGTTTTATCTGAAGAAACTTTACGTGAAGTAACTGCTTCTAAAATAGCAACGCGTCTTGGTATTTCTATTGAAACCTTGATGAAATCAGCTTCTAAAGCTTTCCTTTTTGCAGAAGAGTCCTCTCATCAAGTGGAAGAAAAGCCTCTGAAAATTTCTGCCGGCTTCGAGCTTCTTTGCCTTTTTATTATCACTTCTGCAGACGTTAGAGCTTGGCTGCGCGAAGAAGACTACCCTTTTCTTTTTGAGAGCAATGAAGAACTATTATTCATTGAAGAGCTCTTAGCTCATGCTGCTCTTCTGGATCATAACTCTTTAGCTGTCTTTCTGTCACAGCTTCCTAACCCATTGCAACGGCTGATTTCTTCTTGGGATTTAGAACGTTCTATACCTGATCCTTTAGAAAAAGCAAAAGATACTTGGAATGGACTTCGTGTTGCTTATTGGAAGCAGCGTCAAGCAGCAATGACAGCACTTTTAAAAAAAATGAAGAGATCTATCGCTTCCTTACTACGGAAGCAGATAAAAGAGGCATCTGGGTGATCCAGATGTTTTATAATATCATCTTATCAAAACCCTTTGCAGACCGCAATAAAATCAAGACAC
>CAYYAN010000034.1:837-10661 GCA_964469825.1 uncultured Chthoniobacter sp.
AATGAGGAAATGATCAAAATTCAGAAAGAAATTCTTGACCTGCAGCGTTTCATCAACGACCTTCTTTAACCCATATTTAAATTCTACTGAGAATGCGTATTACAGCGTTGTTGTAGTTCTTGACTTGTAACGTGTTTTATTAATACACTTCTTGGCTTTGCTCTTCCCTGCCTTATACGGCATCAGCCTCAGTGAATTTTAAGCATGGGTTGACGCTGCTCTTGGACTTTATGGACTGATTCAACCAGTTCTGAACCATGTCCCCGCGAAGGTGGGGATGACAACTTTTTTATTCCTGTGACTACAAAACAATCTTCCTCCAAAAAAACAAAAAAAGTATTACCGAAAACAGCGATTGCAAGCAAAAAGGTGATTAAAAAAACTGCTGTTAAAAAAGGAGCAAAAGTTCCTTCAAAAAAACAACCTGCTTCTAAAACGCTTAAAAAGATTGTTTCTAAACCTTCTGTAAAAAAATCACCAGTGGTAAAAAAGGGAAATGAGAAAAAATCAAGAAAAGCAGTTGTCTCTTCTGCAAAACCAGCATCAGCCAAGGCTGTTCCCTTAGCAAAACCGGTGCCTGCTTCTAGAAATCCAATACTCTCTAGTAATATGGTTTCTTTATCTAAAGGAAAGATAGGACCAACTTCGCAAGAGCAACAAAAGCTCCTTCAAGAAAAATTAAGAGAGCTCCTCAAGTTAGCTAAAGAGCAAGGATACATCACGTTTGAAGATCTTGAGGAGTATCTTCCTGCTGAGCTTAATGATCCGGAGAATATTGAGTTTATTTTGATTCAGCTTCGTGCTGTAGAGATTGATATTATAGATTCATCTGATGTTGACCGTGTAAAAGAAGTAAAAAAATCGGACGACGATGATGATAAGGATGACAAGGACGATAAAGAAGAGAAGCTTGATGGGCGCCTTGATATTCTTGATGATCCCGTTCGCATGTACCTCAAGCAAATGGGCCAGGTGCCGCTTTTAACACGCGAGCAAGAGGTTGAAATTTCTAAGCGTATTGAAGAAGCCGAAGCATCTATGCAAGCTGTTCTTTATCGCTTTGGTTTTGTTGCTCATGCTCATATTGATTTAGCTCAACGCCTGCTTGATTCACGAGAGCGCTTTGATCGTGTTATTCTTGATAAGAAAATTGAGAGTCGAGAACGTTATTTAAAAACTCTTCCACGTCTTTGCCAGCAACTGCAACGACTTGCTGATGAGATTGCCTTAACTTATTCAAAAAAGCTTGCCTCCAAAAAAGACGTTTCAGACAAGGATCTACAACAATTTGAAAAACAAGTTTTAGAAGTTGGAAAACTTTATCCTAAGTTTTTCTTTAAACAAAAAATTATTGAAGATTTTGTTACGTTAGCTGATGAGCATGTACGTACTTTAAAAAATTTAGAAGAAGAGTATCTCAAGCATTCCAAGAGCACAACTGATGCTTCACGCCGTCTTTGCAATGCTATCTTGGCTCAACGAAACGAACATCATCATCGAAATTGGATGTCGACCGAGCATTTTGAAGAGCATCATCGCGGTCTTAAAAAGTACTTTCGTTCTGCCCTACGTGCAAAAACTGAGATGGTTGAAGCAAACCTTCGTCTTGTTATTTCTATTGCTAAAAAATATACCAATCGAGGTCTTTCATTTTTGGACCTTATTCAAGAAGGAAATATGGGCCTCATGAAGGCTGTTGAGAAATTTGAATATCGTCGTGGTTATAAATTTTCTACATATGCAACGTGGTGGATTCGTCAAGCGATTACGCGTTCTATTGCTGATCAAGCTCGCACGATTCGTATTCCTGTGCACATGATTGAAACCATCAATAAATTGATTCGTGTTCAAAAACAACTCGTTCAGGAGTATGGTCGTGAACCGACCCCAGATGAAATTGCAGACGAAATTCAACTTCCTGTAGAGCGTGTGCGTGCTGTTTTGAAAATGGCACAACAACCTATTTCTCTCCAAGCGCCTGTAGGAGATAGTGATGATACAAGCTTTGGTGATTTTATTGAAGACAAGTCTGCAGAAAATCCTGCAGACATGGCAGCTATTGTTTTGCTCAAAGATAAAATCAAAGACGTCTTGGATTCTCTTACGGAGCGCGAGCGTCAAGTTCTTGAACAACGCTTTGGTTTAGTCGATGGTTATTCACGCACGCTTGAAGAGGTTGGAAAACAATTTAAAGTTACTCGTGAACGCATTCGTCAGATTGAGGCTAAGGCTCTTCGAAAAATGAGACATCCAACTCGCTTAAGGCAGCTGGAGGGCTTTTTAGAGCCAAAAGATTTATAAAGCTGGGGTTTTTCTTGTAATCTCAGACGTGATCTCATAAATAAATGACACCGTAGCGGTGTCAAAAAGTAGTGTTGACCCCAATGCCTGTAGAGAAAGATTTATCAATAACTGATTTATCTCTGATTTTCTTACAGGTATTGCGGCTAGCCCAGATATTTTAGGCAATTCTGCTGCGGCTTGCGAGAGCCAGGTGTATACAGCGTCAGTCTAGGATTGCTTCTCGGGCAGTATGAAACATACAGCCGTCGTCGCAATCGGTGGCCTTCCTTGTCTACATGAGGCTGCGCGGCGCCTCGCGACGAATTACCATGAAATATCTGGGGTAAGACAAATTTCGTTTTGGAGCAATGTTGGTCAGTTCAGGAATTTATGACTGCGTTTGCAAATTCGCTGGTGCGGACCCCCTATCTCAATCAAATCTCTCTTAAATAAAAAGCATGTGTGTTAGTCTTCTCTCTTCAATGATTGATGAAATTCTTGAATACTACAGACTTCAAAGGGTCCAGTTTGCATGCTGCGGATGGCAGCAATGCTAGCAATGGCGGCACGGAGGACCGTGATCGTTGGTACGCCATGAGCTACAGCAGCACTGCGAATGATGATTTCATCCCGTCGTGGTTGTTTTCCGCTTGGAGTATTGATCGAAAGGTGCATCTCTCCACTCTTGATCATATCAAGAACATTGGGATGCCCTTCACTCAGTTTATTAAGGCGAGTCACCTTGATGCCTGCTTCTTGCAACGCTGTAGCTGTTCCGCTAGTCGCGAAGAGGTTAAAACCGAGTTCGATAAAGTCACGGACAATGGGGATAATCGCTTTTTTATCAGAATCTTTAACGCTCACAAAAAGATTGCCACCGAGTGGAAGTGAACAATGTGCGGACATCTGTGCTTTAGCATAAGCATGTCCCAAGTCGTGATCGAGGCCCATGACTTCACCTGTGGAGCGCATTTCAGGGCCAAGCACAGTGTCTGTCCCAGGAAATTTAATAAAGGGCATCACTGGGGCTTTGACGCAAAAGTGTGGCGGTGCAATTTCCTCGGTGAAGCCAAGTGCTGCTAATGTTTGTCCTACCATGATTTTAGCTGCGAGTTTGGCTAATGGAACACCAATAGCTTTGCTGGCAAAAGGAGTTGTGCGAGAGGCTCGGGGATTAACTTCTAAAATATAAACATCTTCGCCCTTGACTGCAAATTGAACATTCATCAGGCCTCTGACATTGAGTTCCATGGCCATTGCTTTGGTGGCACTTCGAATTTTTTCTAACACTGAAGAGGAGAGTGAAAAAGGTGGAATTACGCAAGCGCTGTCACCGCTGTGAATACCAGCTTCTTCGATGTGTTCCATGATGCCTCCGATCACACATTGATGTCCATCGGCAAGGCAGTCAACATCAACTTCCGTGGCATCTTCTAAAAAGCGATCAATGAGAACTGGTCGCTCGGGGCTGATAGCAACAGCAGCTTTGATATAACGTCGAAGGTCATGTTCAGTGTAAACAATTTCCATAGCGCGTCCGCCGAGGACGAAAGAAGGTCGGACGAGAACTGGATAACCAATTCTTTCTGCAATGATAACGGCCTCTGTTTCGTTGATGGCTGTTTCTCCCAGTGTTTGGCGAAGGCCAAGTTTATTAATCATTGCAGAAAAACGTTTCCGATCTTCTGCTCGTTCGATGTCTTGAGGTTGCGTGCCAATGATTGTTACACCGCGTGCTTGTAATGCTGCAGCAAGGTTTAAAGGAGTTTGACCACCAAATTGAACTACGGCTGCATCACATTTTTCAGCTTCATAAATGTTGAGTACATCTTCCAACGTGAGTGGTTCAAAATAAAGTTTATCGCTGCTATCGTAGTCGGTCGAAACAGTTTCTGGATTCGAGTTCACCATGATAGTCTCATAACCGGCTTCTTGAAGTGCAAAGCTTGCATGGACACAGCAATAGTCAAATTCTATTCCTTGACCAATTCGGTTAGGGCCGCCACCAAGAATCAAGATTCGTTTTTTATTTTTGTGAGGACGAATTTCGTTTTCTTCTCCGTAAGTTGAATAGTAATAAGGTGTCGCAGCTTCAAATTCTGCAGCGCACGTATCAACAAGGCGATAGGTTGGGAGAATACCTTTTTGTTTTCGTTCAGCTCGGACTTGATCTTCGGGCCGGTCTGAGAGAAAGGCGAGCTGATGATCTGAGAATCCTAATTTTTTAGCGCGCAGCAAAGGAATTTGATCTGGATGAGCATGATATTCTTCCTCTTCTGCTACGAGTTCTAAAATTTGATGAAGAAACCAGGGGTCGATACCACTCCAAGTGTGAATCTCATCAACCGAAATTCCAGCGAGAAAAGCATAACGAATCATGAAAATTCGCTCAGCACATGGAACACGCAGTTTTTCTTCAATTGTTTTGAGATTCCAACTTCCATCTTCGAGGCGAGGCTCAAGATCACGACCATCAGCACCAAGTCCAAATCGACCTGTCTCCAAGGAGCGGAGAGCTTTTTGAAGGGATTGTTTAAATGTACGGCCTAACGCAATGACTTCACCAACACTTTTCATCTGTGTGGTAAGGGTGGCATCAGCTAGTGGAAATTTTTCAAATGTGAAACGCGGAATCTTGACAACGCAATAATCAATCGAAGGCTCAAAGCAAGCTGTCGTTGTTTTTGTAATATCATTTTTAAGTTCATCAAGGCGATAACCAACAGCGAGCTTTGCAGCAATTTTTGCAATGGGATAACCAGTCGCCTTAGAAGCAAGTGCAGAAGAACGAGAGACTCGGGGGTTCATTTCAATAACGATCATTCGACCTGTTTTCGGATGAACTGCAAATTGAATATTGGAACCTCCTGTTTCAACACCTACCGCACGGATGACAGCAAAAGAAGCATCGCGCATTCGTTGATATTCTTTGTCTGTCAAAGTCTGAATAGGAGCAACTGTAATCGAGTCTCCGGTGTGAATGCCCATCGGATCAATGTTTTCAATGGAGCAGATTACAATGCAATTGTCAGCACAATCGCGTATGACTTCGATTTCAAATTCTTTCCAGCCAAGGAGCGATTCTTCAATGAGTACTTCGCTTGTTGGCGAAAGATCAAGGCCACGACGTGCAATCGTCTCAAGTTCTTCTCGATTCCGTGCAATACCGCCACCAGCTCCTCCAAGTGTAAAGGCTGGGCGAATAATAAGGGGATAACTTCCGATGCGGTCGGCTTCAAGGAATGCTTCTTCCATGGTATGAGCCGTTCCTGAGTTAGCGACTTCCAAACCAATCTCAAGCATCAATTTTTTAAAAAGATAACGATCTTCTCCACGTTTGATGGCTGCTGCATTGGCACCAATAAGGCGTACGTTATGCTTTTTTAAAATACCACGTCGCTCTAACTCCATGGAAACATTGAGAGCCGTCTGACCTCCAAGAGTTGGGAGTAAGGAGTCAGGTTTTTCACGTTCGATAATTTTTTCAATGATCTCAGGAGTGATGGGCTCAATGTAAGTACGCTGAGCAAATTCCGGATCGGTCATGATTGTTGCTGGATTAGAATTGACCAAGACAACTTCATAACCTTCTTCTGCTAAGGCTTTGCAGGCTTGCACTCCTGAATAATCAAATTCACATCCTTGTCCAATAACAATAGGGCCAGCACCGATGAGAAGAATTTTTTTGAGAGAGGGATCTTTAGGCATTCTTAAGAGGTTATAGGTTGCAGGTTGTTCGTTGAAGAAAAAAGAGAACTGTTTTTTAACAACATAATTGACGTAGTGAGTGTGCAAGGGTTTCTTTTGAGGCTCTTTTTTCTGCTATGGCAATCATGATCTCATAGAAAGGTAGAGAATCAAAATCTGTTGATATGCCATTAATTTCTAAAAAAAGTAAGGCCGCAGCTATTCTTGTTCGTTTGTTTCCATCAAAACATGCCTGAGATTGTGCAATGTGATAGGCATATGTTGAGGCAACCTCAAAAAGATCTCCTTCAGTATAGAGATAAACTTGAAGAGGGTGATGTTTGAACTGCAGTCATGAAAACAATCTATTTTTTAAAAAAGGCTTGTGCAAGGGTAGAAATTACTGTCCTTGACCTCGTGTAAATCCAGGTTTGCCATCAAAATTATAAAGCAATTCTGTTTTGAGAAACTCAATGCCAGAAGCTGTTACTCGCTCGAGGAGTTGAATGATGGAGCGATGATCGATTGTGTCACTTGCGCCATCAGGAAGTTTGAAACGAGCGCGGAAAGAGTCAGAGCAGAAGATACCTGGCATACCTTTTGGCCAAACGGCCATGCCTCGATTGTCAATCATTTCAAGGGACATACCATTACCTTCACACTTTGAAAGAATGGCGCCAAGATCATCAGCAGAACCTTTCGTGTATTCCACAAAAACATCAACGCCGACGAGTTCGCGTTTTTCAGTGTGACGAACATAAGGAAGGACTTTGCCAAGATTATTTTCACCTTTTTTATAAGTAACGGCTTTGAGCTGTTGAGGTTTTTTCCCAAGGCGATCGACGACAGCCTGTGCAAATTCTTTGGTGCCGACTTTTTGTTTGCTGACACCTTCTTTGAAAATATCATAGGTATGAATTCCATCCTCAATCGCACAGAGCCACGCATTGTGAGCCTTCTCAGCGACTTCGGTTTGACCGATATGAAGAAGCATTAAGATACTGCCAAGGAAAAGTCCAGAAGGGTTAGCAAGATTTTGACCTGCACGACGTGGAGCAGAACCATGAATTGCTTCAAACATTGCAGCACTGACACCGATGTTGGAGGAGCCGGCTAGGCCGACAGAACCTGCAATTTGAGCAGCTACATCAGAGAGAATATCTCCATAAAGGTTTGGAAGCACAACGACATCGAAAGCTTCTGGTGTATCAGCAAGCTTAGCGGCACCAATGTCAACAATCCAATGCTCATTTTCAATGTCAGGATATTGTGCTGCAATTTCATCAAAAATTTTGTGAAAAAGACCATCCGTCATTTTCATAATATTATCTTTGGTGAAACAGGTTACTTTTTTGCGATTGTTTGCTCGTGCATATTCAAAAGCGTAACGAATGATTTTTTCGCTTCCTGGACGAGAAATTAATTTGGTGCAGCTGATGACATCTTGCGATTGGCGGTGTTCGATGCCAGCATAGAGATCTTCTTCATTTTCACGGACAATAACAACATCCATCGCTGGATGCTTTGTCGCAATAAAGGGGGCGTAACTTACACAAGGACGAACATTGGCGTAAAGTCCAAGTGCTTTGCGTGCTGTTACATTTAAGCTTTTGAAGCCTCCTCCTTGTGGCGTGGTGATCGGAGCTTTTAGAAAAACTTTGGTGCGACGCAGTGATTCCCATGCAGAAGGTTCAATGCCTGCTGGGTTGCCTGCTAAATAAACTTTCTCTCCAATTTCAATGCGCTCAATATCAAGTTGAGCTCCTGCTGATTGAATGATATGAAGCGTGGCCTCCATAATTTCGGGGCCAATACCATCGCCATAAGCAACTGTAATAGGAGTTTTCATAAAGATGAGGAAGTGTGAGAGGTTGGAAATTAAAAATGAAACCTATTCTAAAAAGACATTTCAAATTTTGCGATTTAAATTTAGGAAAAATTTTTAAACTAGCCCAAATATTTCATCCTTCTCTACTGCCACAGCCGGGAAGGTTGATGGATGCTGCGTTAGACTTGAATTTTGATCAGGGCAGTATGTACTCATACAGCCCTGATAAAATACATGCGTCCGGGCGGACGCTGGATGAACTGCCGAAGGCACCCCCGAAGGGGAGAGTCTCGCGGGCGCGAGCGGATTCCAATCCTTCGTCTGTCTTACCTTATCAGCCTTCGCAGCTTTTTCGTCATGAGAGTGATGAAATATCCAGGCTATTAAAAATCAGCTTTCTAGGGCAATTTACAATTGGTAAAAATCATATTCATAAATGATAAAAAAATCGATGACTGTCCACAAAATGAGAAAATCGAAGCCTGACCCCACCTGCTATTGGCCAACATTTATTTAGATGGTCTAGATAAAGCAGTCAATATGGGAAAGAAACTGAAAGCCGTCATGGTAAGGTTTGCGGATGATAGTCTCTTACTTTGCCCCAAAGTTAAAGGAAAACAAGTCTACGAGCAGCTTAGGAAATGGTT
Organism: uncultured Chthoniobacter sp.; assembly: GCA_964469825.1. GTDB lineage: Bacteria > Verrucomicrobiota > Verrucomicrobiia > Chthoniobacterales > UBA6821 > CAIWMF01. Next base: position 9,283 of record CAYYAN010000034.1, read on the forward strand.
AGAAAGAAGAGAGCTCATACTCAATGAAGAGAAGACACAAATTGTCAACATGCTTCATGGGAGTATCGAGTTTCTTGGGTTTCGCATTGTGAGAAGGAAATCGCCGAAAGGAAAGATCTACTACCACACAGAACCAAGTCCTAAAGCGTGTTTGAAGATGAGAGAAGCAATTCGAGAAGAAACCAGACGAAATACCTTCAACAAAGAAATAAAAGTCGTCTTTGGCAAGCTCAATCAGCGGTTGAGAGGATGGTCAGAATATTATCATTATAGGAATAGCACAAAAGTGTTTTCCGATATGGAGCACTATGCGAGAGAGCGAATGCGAAGATGGCTGTGGAAGAAACATAGCAAAAAGCATGGGCTCTATACAAGGCACTATAACAATGAAAGACTACACCAGCACTATGGACTCATCAAACTACCACTCAATGCAGCCTGGAAATATTCATGAAGCAACCTGAAAGAACAGCACCCGGGAGCGATATTCGGGAAATCCGGTCGTACGGTTCGAATGAGGGGGAGAGGAGAAACGGTCATTGCCTATTAGGCTTTCAACCCGTATCCTCTCTCTACTCCACTAAAGATTCTTAATTGGAATTTTAGAACTGTTTGTTGTGGGGGCAGGTTAATATTCTTTGGGATTAGAAAGCTTAGACTGTTCAATAATAAAAACTAAAAGATCATAAAAATTATATATAATGATATTAAGATGAAATTAATAATAAAATTATTTATTATTTGAGGATTTAGCTGCTTTTTTAGCTGCATCTTCTGCTTTCTTTTTCTTATATGCTTCAAGAGCTGCGTTTCTTTCATCTAAAACTTTATGGGCAACATTAATTTTAGCAGCTTCTTTCATAGAATCAGTGAGATTTCGTTTTGGTGAACCGCCTTCTTCTTCTATTTTTTGTTTAGTTTGTTGTTGGGGAGGAAGAGGTTCTCCTTTGAGATGACTCTCTTTAACAGCAAAATAAAGATTTGTTGCAGCATTACTTTCCGCTTTTATTTCTATAGCCGCTTGCACTGTAGCTTCTTTCTTTAATTTTATCCTGTTCTCTTCATCTGCGGGGGTCAGTATTTTATGCTGATCGACTGAATCAGCAATCTCAGGACTTTCTCTTTCTTTTCCTGCTCTTTTATTCCAATAAGCTGCTTCCGCATGTGCATTGGTTTTTTTCTGCTCCTTAGTAAGTTCTAAACGTACTGAATCATCACTAGCGTCTGCAGAAGATAGCTGACCTTTTTGCTGGTCTAGATTTAACTTTGCGGATTCATCATGATCAGTATCTATCTCAGTAGGTTGATTTGGTTGATTCTCTGTTGGTGGTTCTTGGATTGAGGAACGATCCAGTTCTGTATCTATGAGGTTTGATGAA
>CAYYAN010000035.1:0-10619 GCA_964469825.1 uncultured Chthoniobacter sp.
CATGTGATAAAACTCGCTCCAAGTGAAAATTTACCTTTTTTATTTCAACGCCTTACTTTTCTTTAGCTTAGCATCCTCCCTGTGGTCATGGCCCATGAGAGCCGGCGAGAACAGAACCGGAGAAGGGTCTCGAAATCCTCTTACCACTTCAACAGAGCAACTCACCAATCAACACCGAAGAGTAGAAGAGACTCAAGAAATAGAAGCAACTGAAACTCAAAGCAGAGAGAACACACTTGAACAACAGTTAGAAAAAGCGAATGCTTCTATAAAAAAATGGAGTGAAATTATTGATCAACCTAAATATTGGTTCGATCAAAAAGAAAAGTTAACTCACGAGGCACAAGAGGACTTCACTTTTTGGCAAGTGGAAACAGAACGCGTTACAACGCAATCTCAACAAGATGCCCTTGAATCTCAAGAAAAAGAAAAACTCCTAAGATTTGCTGCAGCCTCTTCGCAAGCAGCTCAAAAAGCAGAGGAGTTTTTACAATTGTTAGAAATTCAAAACTCATTTGTCACTCGAATTAACAACCCACCAGAATGTTTTCATATTAATTACAGTGCTGCTGATGACGCTCGCAGAAACCGTGATGAAGCTTGGAATGTTTTATATACTACTGTTAAAAATGGAGAACGAATCCAGGCTGAATTAGATACTAGAGAACAACAACTAGAAGAAGCTCAACTAGCCAATGAAACACAGGAACAAAATGACATTGGTCGAATGGCCAACGCTGGAGGAACTATAGGAGCCGTTTTGGCTGGAATACCAACTCCCGTTACGGCTGTTCCTGGTGCAATCCTCTCTACCGGATCAGGAATCTTAGGCTTCCTTAATCAGATGGCTGGTCTTTTTCGTCTAACAGCGGCCCAAGTTTTCCATGAAGAATGCAAAAAAATCAGTGAAGAACATAGCGCTATTCTTAATGAGTCACGACAAAATATTTTGCAGCTTGCTAGACAAACTGCCGAGCTTGAGGAGACGGCACTTAAACAAGAGCGCATACATTGTTTAAGTTTTTCTGAAAAACTAAAGCCTCAACATAATTGGAACTTAAATAGCTGGCAAGCTTGGCATCACGATATGGAGTTTTCATGGCCAGAAGCTTATCTAACAAGCCTGCAACAAAATATGAATTGCACTCAGCAAATGCTCTCGATTGCCTGGAAAGAAAACATTAACGACTTAAAAAAGGCATTGAATTGCTTGACCCAAGAGAGGACAAAAACTTTAGCGACTCTCAATAGCTCCTACAGAACAGCGCAATCATCACTTGAAAAAATCATTGATCAAATCACTCAACTTGAAGAGGACTTAAAACAAAAAAGCAGAGACAAAGACAGTCTCAAAAACAGCACCATTCCAACTCTCACTGAGCGAGTTGTAAGTTTGCAGAATGACCCATTTCTCGCAAACGCACAGCAGGAACTTATTGATGCCATTGCTCTAGAGAATGAACTTTCTCAAAGCATCACTCAAATCGAATCCCGTCTCGCAGAAGCCATAGACCAAAAAAAAACTGCTGAAAGTCACCTTCAAATAACTTCGTTAGGATGCTACTATTTTGAGAACGAGCATTCACCGGTCCACCAACTTCATCGCCTTAAAACAAGACTAGAAGGCGCTCAGGAAGCTCTTTGGTCACACTGGCCGGAATATGATGATGATGTAACTTCGCGTCCCTATCTTCATTGGCCTCTCCCGTTTCCAGAGGACCTCAAAGAAGAACTTTACGATATTGATACAACACTACCTATTGAGCTTGAAGAGAAAAAAGAAGAACGAGGGTATCTTTTTTATAAAGAAATTGAACACGCCAATTACCAAGCCTTGAATCCTGAACAACCCAATCCCAAGCAATCTCAAGATCTTTATCAAGAATTAATCAGTTGGAACTCAAACTTCATAAATCACTATTTTCAGTTGAAGGCAATTGATCCAACTGCAGCCGAACAGACCCCTCATGCTCAGCGCTGGAATGCTTATAAAGCCTATTTACAATTCCATCAGCAAGCTGACATTGCTGCTCATGCTTTAAGCCAAGAATACGCCAACACTCATTCAGACAATGAAACGAGAAGTGTTACCCACTCTCTCTGGAGTTCTCTAGTCGGAGGCCCCACTACACCCTCACAACTTAACAAACAATTTCAATACAACTATCAGAATGAACAAATAGCTTTCGATAAATGGAGAGAGTTAATGGCAAAGGCTAACAACGAACGCGTCACCGAAGGAAGAACATCTTTTGGCCAAGTAGCTTGGGAAGAAGCTGATCAAAAAACTATCAAGGAAATCACAAAGCGAGAGCAACTTTTAGAAGCGAAAAGGTTGGCTAGGGAGCAGCAAGACCATTGGAAGTTATTAAACGATTGTTTGCAAGCAAAAAGAAACTTTGATAACGACCTCTGGAGAGAGCTCATGCAGAGCCACCCTAAGGTTGTAACAGCTCAACAAGTAAAAGAAGTTGATAACACCTCAGAAGAAGAAGCTACGGCAAGAAAAAAAGAGAAAGTAGAACAAGTTTTAACTGACTACAACAAGAAACATGAAAAATTTCTCGAATGTTGGGATAACATGGTCGCGCACCTCAATGGAGCTGTAAGTGAAGAAGAAAGAGTCCAACAGCAATTGCAGCAACCACAGAATTGCGAAGAAAAACACCTCACTCAACTCGAGCGACTTTGGAAAAATATCATTGATGCACAAAAGAAAAAACGACTAACCCAGGCAGAAGAGGCTGCTACAGCCTATCATGAACAAGGAGTAACATCCCTGTGGAATCATCTCCCTCAAAACTTACGCCGAGAATACAATCATTGGGTCACTGAAAAAAATTCTCATTACAGCATCACTCGAGGCAAGGCAGTATGTGAAAGAGAATTTGACTTTATCCAGCAAATTCGGAATCAGCTAGAATCTGAATACAACAAATTAATTAGTTCTTACTCGGCTCGAATCGGTGAAAGAATGCTTGGAACATTGCCAGCTACGATTTTATTTTTGGAACAGGGGCTTGAATATTGTGATGGTCAACAAGTAAAACTATTTGTGCAAAAAATAGTATTTGAACGCAAACAAGAACTAACCGGCAAGACAGCTGAAGAAAAAGAACAGTTTTCCCAAAACCGCATTCAAATAGCTATTCAACTGAAAAAAGAAATAGAGAGTGACATTGACACAGCCAATACGAATATGTCACTACACAAAGGTGACCTCAGAGCCTCTTCTGCTTTTTCTAAACTCGCTAATGCTTACAAACATTTATTAAAAGCTTTTTGTTCAAGAGATTTTTTACGTGCAAATCGATGCGAATATGCAGCATCTTTCTTCAAAGATGCTGCTAGTGACTATAGAAACTCTACTCGTCATGGTAATAATTCCATATTATGGCTTAATTTAATTGACCCTTTAACATCCTATTATTTGGAGAGAGCAAAAATTAGTGAGCAGATAGCAGAACATTATATGTCAGAAAAATCCCCTTACTCTGGCCAGTTCAATTACCGACTAGAACACTATCGATTAAGTGAGATAATTTTTTCTCGACATCAGCGTATGGCAGAAGTAGAGGAAGAAGAGAGTAGAGCTCTTTTCTATAATGAGCTTTTCAGACCATCTTCATGAATTAGCTGGACTATAGGAGGCAGGAGTTTTGACGTCTAACAAGGCGATAGAAGGAGCTCTATCTTCTTGTAACGTGAGTGATAACAACGCTGTCAGGGCGTCAATAAAAACAAGTTCTATAGTCTAGATAATAAGTGAAGATGGTATAGTCCTTATAGCACGTTTCTTTGAAAGGAATCAAAAGAGGCTTTCTTTTTAAAAAAAAGTATCTCCTCAAATTTTTTCCTGTAGCCTGCTGCCTGTTACCTGTATTCTTTTTTTATGATCTCTCCATCTCGTCCCATCTCACGCCTTATTGGAAGCTTCCTCTGGGGAAATAGCATTGCTCTCTCCTGGATGTGGGGGCTTGGGCTTTTTTTCTCCGTTCAATTCACGATTGATTTTGGATTGCGAGGCTTACTTCTTTTCATTGCATTTAACAGTTTAGGTCTTTTTCTTTTTGGCGCGATCACTCATCAAATTGCAAAACGGAGCGCTGGTTCTGAGTCGTTAGCTAAATTTTTCCAACAATGGTCACGTCCTTTTCGACTCGCTTTTTTTCTCTATCAACTGCTAGCCATTACCCTCACCATTTTTGCACTGATTCGCTATGCTTGGCAACCACTCGGCTTAGAGCCTCATACTCTCTATCTCCCATTAACAGCGCTTGTGATTCTCATGGCTGGCATTCTTTTTGGTGAAGAATTTAACATCAGGCGTATTAAGTATAGCCATGGTGTTCTTTTTCTCTTCGTTGCTGCCTCGATTGGCATCATGCTTTCACATCTTGGCAGCCATTATTTTGTTGGAACCTCTCTTCCTGGCCGGCTTACTCAGTATGATTTTCTTACCTATGCTGGTTATGTTGTTCCAATTTCTATTGGCTTCCTGATTGGACCATGGCTTGACCTTCAACAATGGCAACGCGCTATCCAAATTCATCGGGAAAACATTTCCATCACCAGCGCTTATGCTGTAGGAGCCATTCTCTTTGGAGCACTTCTTTTATTTCATGGCATCTTGGCTCTTTGGGCTTTCTCTTCGGGAGCAGCACAACTCGTCCACGAAGGAATTGCTGGTTATGCCTATTCTGAAGATTTAATCACGCGCCTTCTCTCTTCTCATGCAATTTATCAACCGTGGTTTTTTTGTGCTTACTTAACTTTCATTGCCATCTGCATCTTAACAACGCTTGATAGTGGTTATATTGCCCTTCGTTGGTTTTTAAAAAGTAATGTCAATCGAAGCAATCATCCCATTTTCTCGTTAATTCCTTCTTGGCTTCTTACTTCTCCGATCATTCCTTTTATTTTCTGTGCTCTTATTGCTCTCACCGCAGCAGCAGTCGGTCTCGAGTTGGAATATTTTATGATTTTCTTTGCAACATTTTTTGTTGGCTACGAAGCGCTATCTATTGGTCGGGCCTTTATGAATGGCCCCGTCAACGTCATCCCACAAGTAAAAATGTTTTGTATTGGATCACTTGCTGTAGTGATTTTTTCGTTTGGCTATTTATCCCATTTGCCACTCTTTCAAATTCTCAGCGCATTGATGCCATTAGGATATGTCATTTGGCTCATGCTAAAACCGATGGCTGGTGAAGACTTTGCTGCTGGCAGCGAAGAACTAGATCAAGTCGCTCCACAAAAAGTTACTCCCCTACGCGCTCCAGTAGACTCACAAACTATTCTTGAACTTCAACCTACTTCTATGACATCGCCTGCTCATTCGATTGCAGGCCACTTTGAAGGAAAATGGTTTGTTCACACTTTTATTGCAACTTATGCTGATACCAATTCTGTAGGAAATGTCTACTTTGGAATGTATGCGATGTGGGTTGGAAAAACACGAGAGCTTTTTTTCAATCAAGTCATGCCTAAGTTTAATTTGAGAGAAACCCCCTATTACATTTTAACACGTTCGTTTGAGCATAAATTTGTTCGTGAAACACGAGAATTTGAAACAGTCAGCGTTAGAATTCGCGTTGCAAGCTACAATCGAAAATTTGTGACCTTAGAACATGAAATTATGGACTCTCATGGAGACCTGCTTGGTAAAGGCAGCCAAAGCCTACTCTTTGTTTCTTCAACCGATTATAACATGCTCGATATTCCACAAGATGTTGTCTCGGCTTTTATTTCTTATGCTTAACATTAGTATTTTAAAATTTTCTAGAGAAAATAGGAAATAGGGACTTCGATTTTCTCATTTTAGAGACAGTCATCGATTTTTTTATAACTTGCGAATATGCCTTTTCATCAATGGTGAATTGCTTTAGAAAGCTGATTCTCCTAGCCCGCATATTTCATCACTCTCGCGACGACAAAGCTTGAGACGGGAGTAAATATTAGACCTTAATAAAAAATATTAAAAACAACTAAAGACTTCTTCTATGGTTGTTGCCTTCATCAAATTTTCTCCCCAATAAGAAAGTTTGTCACTATCGGCTTCCTCGATCATGTGCAGGTGACCTTCGGTAACTTGATTGGGAAAGCGAAGATGGAGCTGTTTAACGAGCAAAGAACGAAATGCTTTTCGTTCTTCTTGACGGCCTTCTTGACGGCCTTCTTGACGGCCTTTTTGGAGACCCTTTTGGAGACCTTCTTCAACAAATGCTTCCGCAATAGTCATAACTTCTGATTGGGTTGGTGGCTTTAAATATTTTTTAAGTTCTTCAACAATATCATGGCGTGATGAACCATCCTTATTTGTTTGAAAAAGATAGTAGGCTCCTGCTTTGATGATATCAAGTTGATTCATTGATTCCAATTGGTGAAGAAGATCAACGATTTTTTTGATGAAGCCAATTGTGTCCCGAGTATTGGCATACTTGAGATGCATTTCTAATATCCCAATGAGAGGTTTCTTTTTCAAATCATCATCCGGGATACTTGGAAGATCAATCAGCGTAAATGGCTTTAGAAAAATCTCTCGAGCCATAACGGGATCTTGGAACATCTCGAAAATGTCTGTCGTATAGCAATAAGGCTTTTCGCCATTGTAAATAACACAAGGATAAACCAAAGGGAGTTGAGTTCTTCCTGGATTGTTGTCGAGCTCTCGTCGACAAATCTGAATAGTATACTCCAACATGCGTAGTGGCATCAAAGGATCAGCTTTTTTCTGATGCTCGATTAAACAGTAAAGATATCCTGGGATGCCCTTAAATAGAGCCTTATAGAGGATATCAGTCCGATACTCATTAAAGTCTTTATCAATAAAATTGCTATCAGTAAGTGTCAGCGATCCTGGATCAATAAGAGCTGCAATGCTTGGAGGAAAATGACTTTGAATAAATTCTTCGGCTGCCAATGGGTTGTTCATGACCCTTTTAAAAAAACGATCATGTGGCGTAGAAATATTTTTTTCGGAATCAGCCATCGGAGGATTTTAAGAAGAAAGCAAACATTAGAGGAAGAGAATTTTTGTTTTCATTCACGTTTTTAGGTTAAAAGATCTTTTTTTAAAATAATGGCATGCCTCCAATGCTATGGGGTCAGCTGCCTCGGTTGCTGACTATGCTATGGGGGCTTCAAATTTCAAATTTTCTCAGAAGCTAGATTTTTCCGTACCCTCGTACTCTTTTCTTTGATAAAAACAAATAACTTTTTACAAAAGATTTAATCTTTTCTCACTACAAGCTACGAAGTCGCTAATGGAACTAAAATTGCATCAGACATTCCGTGAAGTAATTTCTTGTCCGCAGGACAAATTGTTGCGAGCGCACCACCAAGATTAATTTTTTCATTCGCAACAAAATAATAAGGAGTTAAGCGAACTCGTCCTTTCATTGTCAAAACTTCTCCGTTATGGTCAAAATAGGAATGCTCATGTAGTAGTGAGTTGTGAAAAACCTGTAGAAGATGTGGGTGTTCTGAGAATTCTCCTAACGCCTTGTGAAGAGCTTCTCCCCATTCTTGCTTGGAACAGTCACTCCCAACGACAACGCTACGCGATCCCCAAGCGCGCTCATCAAACCCACTAATTTTGATAACAAGATCTCGATCTCTCTGACTCAGTTGAGCAACTTCTTTCCATGATTGAACTTCAAGCCTAGGATAAACTGCATTCGGAGGCAGTGGCGCTGGATTTAAAATCCATGTGTAAGGAATAACTTTTTTCAACTGTTCCCATCCACGTTGGCTTAATTCTCGAATCCAAAAATCTTGAAGTGGTTTGATCCAAAAAAGAGCAAACCAAAGCTTTTCTTCAAGTTGAGGTTTAGGTGGCGGTGTAATGAAAATTTCTTTGGCAAGAGCACGCTCAAAAAGATTTGAAGCACAAGGAACATTTGGTAAATCAAAAAGCTCAAAAAAACGATACACCCGAGAAGCCCATTTTTCCTTACTATTAGAAGATAAAAGACGCCACGTTTCATGAGAAAATTGCTCATGAAGACGTCGTACGAGATATTTCATTTCAGGACGATACATAGTCGATTCTTCTGAAATCACGATATCGCCTCCTGGCAGAATAGAAGAAAATCCTTCTAACATTCCATGAGCACCTCCAACTACTTTAGTTCCAAAGCTACTATAAATTTCTTGAAGCCACGCGGTCAAACCGATACCACCAGGTATTTGATCGAGTTCACAAATTTTCAATCCATCTTCTGTAATAAGTAAATCTGGACGAATTACGCGTGCGGTCTCCCCCTGAAAAACTTTTGCTCGAGCGACTTTAATCAATTCTGTAGGTTTTCCCTGATCGAGCAATTCAGCAATCCAATTAGGTTGACGTCCTTCAACACTCAAGCGGTAAAGAAGATCGCAAGCCTTATTAAATTGATGCAATCGATGTCCCAGTTGTTCTAACGATTTCTTAAATTCTGGAGAAATAAAAAATGGTTCTGGCGACTGATGCCATGATTTTTCAGAAAACAAGCCCTCTTCGGGCATAGATGAGTTGAGTTTTTTGAGAATTTGCAATGGACTACTCCCATCTTAGCGCCTTCAAAAGATTAAGGCGCCCACCAGACTTTGTTTTTCCTTGCAGCGAATCAAGTTGGTCTGTTGCTTCCAAGAGATGAGCAATCAACTTTTGATTGGAGCAGCCAGGAAATTTTGCCTTCATCAATGCTAACGCACCAGCGACATGAGGCGCGGCCATTGAAGTACCACGCAGAAAGTTGTAGGACGTATCAGAATAATTCCATGTTGAAAGAATATTATTCCCAGGAGCCCCTAAAAACACACTCTGAGCGCCATAGTTAGAAAAATTACACAGCTGATCTTGCTCATCAGTGGCAGCAACGCTCACAATATTATCCAGAGCTGGAGCAGTCATCTCATCTGAACAACTCATATATTTATTATCGACACAATAGCCAGCAGGATAAGCATGAACCCCATCATTATCATTCGAAGAATTACCTGCAGCAACCGCGAGAAGAACTTCTTTTGTCCCGGCATTTTTTATAGCATCATACTCAATTTTTGAAAAAAGTGAGAAAGGAGCATTCCTTGAAGAATCTTTTTGAGAAAAACCACATTCTATTGTATAGCTACAATTTATAATTGTAGCACCATGCCTGACTGCATAATCAAGACAAGTCACCTCGTCTTCTAACAGCCCCTTGCCTTGTGCATCCATATATTTGCAAGCCATGAGTTGAACTTGAGGAACAATGCCATGAACCCCAACACCTGTTGCACCAATGATCCCTGCACAATGGGTTCCATGGCCGCAATCATCCATAGGATCACCTGTTCCAGCAATAGCATTCGTTCCATAATGATCAGGAGCAGCTGGATCAGGATTTGTCCACATACTTCCTTGTAAGTCTTGGTGAGTATAGCGAATACCTGTATCGATGATTGCAACAATAACTGGCTTTGCATTAATATTTCTTATGTTCCAAGCATCAGGAGCACTAACTTTAGGAAGTGCCCATTGGTTTTCATTAAGTTGACTAATTATGAGATCATTCAACCCATAAATACGATCAGGCTCTCCTATACCAGCTGCTTGAAATCGTAAGACATCTGGCAATGTTTCTAAAGAAGCATTAGCAAGATGGACAATCCAGCTGTTAGAATTAGGAATGAGCGGCTCCATAGAGACAACCTCAGGGCCAAAATGATTAAAAAATTCTTGAGGGTCACTTCCCTCTGGCAAGCTCAAAAGAAAACGGTCTGCTGCCATTTCTGCACGTCCTAACAAGGCCCCCGAGTCAGCATTAACTATTTCTTCGGTTCGAACATAGGGCGATTTGAAATGCGTTTTTAAAATCCTCATTCGTATCTTTTGTCCTGAATTTTCTGGGTCATCGACTTCTTCTGACTCCACCACTGTAGCTCCAGGAAAGTCTTTGAGCTCTTGCTCTGAAGGATAATTTAACGGAGCTGGCTCAACAAAGGAAATAGAGACTCCTTCAGACTTGGGAAGAACACATTGCCCTTTCGCTCTCATTTGAACAAGTACAGAAGGAGCATGCTGAGATGAGGCTATAGGATACCACGCTTGAAAGCAGAGCGCTCCTATTGCAAGAGCAGTTGTTGTTAAGTAAGCTAATATCCTAGGGGTATATTTCATATTGCTTGGCATCGTTTTGTTCAAAAGACTTGTTCAAAAGACAAAATTAATGAAAAAAGATTAATCCTTTTTTTCCAATTAGGCAACTAAGCGTTTTAGTGTATCGCGAACAATCTCTTCAACCGAAGCATTGACTCCTAAAACTGCAATCACCTTCCTCGCTTCACGATCAGCTTCAGATTGTTTATATCCCAAGGAAATTAAAGCCAAAATAGCATCATTGAGATTTTTCTCAGGACTACCAAGTTGCTGATAACGGCTTGCAGCCTCCCAGCCAGCAGCAACCCCTAGTTTGTCTTTCAATTCTAATACCATTCGTTCTGCTGTTTTTTTTCCAACCCCAGAAATTTTAGAAATAGCACCAATATCCGAGCAGATCACAGCATTTTTAAATTGATCTAGTGACATGCCACTTAATACAGCTAGCGCCATCTTTGGACCGACTCCTGAAACATGCGCTAGGAGTAATCTAAAT
>CAYYAN010000036.1:0-829 GCA_964469825.1 uncultured Chthoniobacter sp.
CCTCAAATGCCCGTTGACGGCAGTATTTTTGAGCCACCGTTTTATTATCTAGTATGATATCTAAAGCCTCTTGTTTTTTCTTAGAGCGGAGGTTCTGTTCTATTCTATAGTTGAGGGCAATCTCTTTTATGGTTGCTTGAGTTTGAGCATTTCCTTGTTCATAAGGAGGGCGAATGGCTTGCACATAAGCTGCTTTTTGTTCAATGAGCCTTTGTTGATGCACCTTTGCCTCCTCTATCAACGCTTTTGCACTTTCTAGCGGTAAGCCAACTAGCCCAGTAGGATGCGTTGCAAAGCGATTTTCTATGATTTCGAGGATCATTTGAAGATGATCTTGTTCAAACTGATCAGCAAGGCTTTCTATTTTATTGAGGGATTCTTCTTCAGAAATGATTTCCCTTGGCTCGCCATGATCTAACATTCTGCGTTGAGCTAAACTGGAGTTATTATTATCCTCATTGCTGTTTTGTAAGTTTTCATGTCCACGAGGAGTAGATGATGATCCTTTGCTCTTTCCACGTTCTCCAATACGCATCATCAATGGAGAGGAATTTTGGTCTTGGGTAAAAGCCGCTGGAAAAAAGAAGAGAAGGCTTTGCAAGCCTATGATCGAGAAAAGAAGGGGGTAGCGTTTCATTGTTTGATACTAACTTAATCCTAAATAGAAAGAAATTACTAATGCGATACAATCAGTCGCAGCTTTTAATGGCTTATACCATGAGCGTGCGAGTTTTAGGTTTTTTACGCTGAAATGTTTTCTCTAGCAAGAAAGAGGATCGCAACGCTATGCAGGTATAACGCAAGATCCGATAACGATGCTAGAGCAAGT
>CAYYAN010000036.1:839-10617 GCA_964469825.1 uncultured Chthoniobacter sp.
TTGCCTTACGATCTTCAGAAATGCGAACCACTTCTTTCACTAGTCCCAATTTTTCCATGGTTCTGATGAGATAGGAAGAAGGATCAATCTGCCACCACTTCATACCATGAAAAGCGGAGCGAGGAAAAGCATGATGGTTATTATGCCATCCTTCTCCCATTGCTAAAATGCCAAAAATAAAATTGTTTTTACTCCGATCCGTTGTTTCAAAATCACGTCCTCCAAAAGTGTGACAGATAGAATTGACAGACCAAGTCACATGGTGATTAAGAAACACACGAACTAAACCACCCCAAAGAAAACCTTCCCAACAACCTTTTTTAAACCCTTCCTTACCTCCTCCATGTAATGATAAAAGCCATCCACATACAAGTGTAGGAATAAGAAATCCAAGGAAGACCCAGAACAAAAATGTCTTACTCATGAACATGATCAAACGATCTTTCAAAAGTGGCCCTGCATACTTTTCAAGATCAGGTTGAAAATCATCCAAAATCCAACCAACATGGCCGTGAAAAAAGCTCTTTACAGGGCTATGAGGATCACCATCCTCATCAGACTTGGCATGATGCTCAATATGGGTTGCAGCCCAATTTATAGCAGGCCCTTGAAGTGTCATTGATCCCAGACCTAAGAAAAAAGCTCGAATCCAATCAGGCGCTTGAAAAGCTTTATGAGTTAACATGCGATGATATCCAATGGTAATACCAAAACCTCCTAAGATAAACATCACCAACATGACAAGAAGCGCCGGTAGGTCTACCATACGATTCCATAAAAGAATAATAGCATAAACAGTCGCGAGAAGAGGCACCCAAACAACAATAGATAATATAATTTTGTTGAAGGTCGTAGATTCTTTTTTACTCATAAGATCTATACTCTAATCGAACAGATCTCAAAAAGCAAGGAAGCATTGCACGTGGATGGGGTCAGTTCATGGAATCAGTGTTCGAAAACAAAAATGAAAAAATTGAACACTGCCCCCCCTTTTTTTACAAACTCAAAACAAAACTCGCAATGTTTTTACTTGCCTTTGGATAAGCATACTCACTTAAATGTTTTTTCCACCGATGCCATACCGCTGCATCATGATCAAAAACTTCTGTTACGGAGGCAGCCAAATTGACAGGATAATGTACTGCTAAACGCCCGATATCGAGGCGTTCGATGAGTTCAATATTTCCCTCTTCTTGCCCAGGAACCACATGACTGATTAAAACAGGACATTGTGCAGCCATCGCTTCGTGAACAATGGCCCCTCCTGCTTTTCCAATATAAAGATGATGGGATGTCAATAGTTCTGGTATTTGATCAGTCCAGCCTAAGAGTTTAATTTTTTTCCCATCGATGAGAGTCGATTGCACTAAAGCGGCATACAAATCTTCCAATCGTCCTGTCACGACGGTCACTTCCAGATCAGGTAACTGATGCAATTCCTGAAGCACTCCTAAAGTATGATCTATTTTTGAAGAGGGAAGATAGAGAATTTTTCTCGGCGGAAAAGCTGCTACAGACTCCATTGCTAAAGTTGCTAAACGAGGCGTCACAGGAAATCCAAAAATTTTTATTTTTTCAGGAGTGATATGATCATGCTTCATAATCGCTGCTGTTTCTTCATCAGCAACAATAAAAAAATTACTTGCTGGAGAGCGGTACCAAGAAGTATTCACTGCTGTTGAATCCGTAATGACGGTGACTAAAGGAACCTGGCAAGCAGGATGACAGTCCTGACGCAATTGTTGAACTAAAAAAGAATAGAGAGGATAAGTCGAAATGAGAATATCGGGATTAAATTCACCGATCAATTTGCCTAGTGTTTGCTTTAAGTGACGCGCCATAAAAAGCGTCTTTTCAAGACTCCCGGAACGATTGATAAAATTGAAAATCTGTTCCCATAAAAAAGGGAATTTATTGATCGCAAAAACATATCCCCTTTGCAGCATTTTATTCACCCAAGGATGAGTCAATGCATAAATATCAACTACTCGCGCTGTGACATCAGGATGCTCTTGCAATGCTTCACATATATTGCGAGCTGCAGTGTTGTGCCCTTCTCCAAAGCCTGCTGTCAGTATTAAAATTTTTTTCATAGTGAATAAAAAGGGGAAGTTAATTCTAAATAATTATAAGGTCGTGTATAGAAAAGTTGTGTCATAGCTAAGTACCGAGTTGCAAAAGCAGCTTCCTTATAGCAGAGATGATAAAACCATTTTCTAAGAAACAAAGAATCATATCCTTGTTTTTGCAGTGTTGGGAAGGCCTTCATCAACTTTTCCCGCCAGACTTGAAGAGTCTGCGCTGCAGAAAAAGTTCTGTCCTCTGCTTCTAAGAGATGAAGATTACTAGTGGCATTAAGAGCTTCTGTGATCCGACGCAAAGAGATGATCTGCGATCCAGGCTCCATATGTTTTTGCACAAAATCAACGCTATCACGTCGCAGAGGATATTCGTTGTCACCACAAAAAGGAGTTTGAATAACCATCACTCCCCTTGGCGCCAAAAGTTCTTCAATTTTAGCAAAAAAAGTTTCGATATACCGATCCCCAACATACTGCAACATTTCTATAGCAACAATTTTATCAAACCGCCCACTCAAATCACGGTAGTCAGAAAAAATAATTTCCACTAAATCAGCAACGCCTGCTTTTTCCACACGCAGAGCTGTCTCTCGAAATTGCTCTTCAGAAGTGGTGACAGCTTGAACACGACATTGATAATTTTTAGCAGCATAAATAGCAAACTCTCCCCACCCGCACCCCAAATCCAAAAGATAATCGTGTGATCTCAATCGCAACTTTTGACAAAGCTGCTCCCATTTTGCTGCCTGTGCTTCTTCTAGCGTTTGCTCAGGAGTAGTATAATAGGCAGCAGAATAAGTCATCGAAGAACCTAACCATACCCTAAAAAAATCACTCCCCACATGGTAAGGATCTTGCAACTGTTCTCGGTTTTTCTTTTTGTTACTAACTTGAAGATGGTATTTCCATTGAGTCAGACTTTTTAAAAAATCAATCTTTCGTCCTGGGTGTTTCTTAGTCGCAATGGTAGAAAAAACGGCTCGATTCAGAAAACACCAAGCAATCACATGCGTTAAGTCATCAGTTTCCCATTCTTGGTAGAGATAAGATTCAGCAAAGCCAAGAGCGCCATAAAAAACACATCGCCGGTAAAAATTTTCATCTTTAATCGTTAGCTTTGCCTCTAATTCTTTTCCTAGTCCACCAAAGAGCCGACAAGCACTTCCTGGCATGATCATTCTCAACTCGCCATATTTTGCGCGACTAAAAGCATCAAGAACAAGCTGACGATAAATTTTCGAGAAAGCGTTTTCGAACATGGTTTTTAAACTGTCCTCAAACCTATCGAAAAAAAAGGCTCTAAGGCAAGGATGGCTTTTTAGAGTTTTGAAAAATACCTATGCCAAATGATTTTTAGAAAAATTATACGCAGGAGTTTTTGTCTTAGGTAAGGCGCTCCGAAATTCCTAAAAATCATTTGTTATCTTTATATGGCGGATGGGGAGAGATTCGAACTCTCGGTACCGATTAAGGTACACACGCTTTCCAAGCGTGCGCAATCGACCACTCTGCCACCCATCCCTTTTTATCGCTTCAGCAATAAAAATTTAAATATCGAGTCTGAGCTCTTTTCGTACTTGCTCAAATAAAGCGAAGCCTAAGTAAGTCAAACTTGGTAAAACACTCTAACAGTGAATGAGAGTCTCAACAAGAAATATTGAAATCTTTAGTAATTTTTCTTATCCTCCATGGATGAGTTCCAACACAAGCCCAACAGCACTGATCAATGTCCAAATTAATGGAACATGGAAGCAATTTCCAAAAGGGACACGCTTAATTGAAGCTTGTATGCAAAGCGGCGAGCACATTCCTCATTATTGTTACCATCCGAAACTCAGCGTTCCTGGTAATTGTCGGATGTGCTTAGTAGAAACAGGATCTCCCAAAATGACTCCCGATCGCAAGCCTGAGCTTGGACCTGATGGACATCCGATTATTGCTTGGAGCCCACGTCCAGCCATCTCGTGTGCATTGGAAGTTTCTGAAGGCATGGCGGTGCGCACTAACTCACCACTCGTAAAGGAATGTCGTAAGGGTGTCATGGAGTTTTTGCTGATCAATCACCCACTCGATTGTCCTATCTGCGATAAAGCAGGAGAATGTCGATTGCAGGAATTTTCCGTTGAATATGGTCATAGCGAATCTCGCTTTGAAGAAGAAAAAGTAAAAAAACCCAAGCATGTTGACATTGGTAAAAATATCGTCCTAGATGATGAGCGCTGCATCCTCTGTTCCCGCTGTATTCGCTTCATGCAAGAAGTGGCTCATGAAGATGTCTTGGGTTTTGTTAATCGTGGAGGTCACTCCACTTTAACTGTTCACCCAGGAAAAAGACTTGATAACAACTATTCACTGAACACCGTTGATATCTGCCCGGTTGGCGCCCTGACCTCTAAAGATTTTCGTTTTAAGATGCGCGTTTGGTTTTTGAAAGAAACCAAAACCATCGACGTAACCTGTGGCACCGGCTGTAATATTCTCATCGGCAGCCGTGAAAATAAAATTCATCGTATTACACCACGCCAAAACGAAGAAGTTAATTCGTATTGGATGCCCGATTCTCATCGCCTCAACTATAAATATATCGAGCGTGAAGATCGATTGACTCAGCCTCACTGTAAAAAAGAAGAACATCTCTCTTCTACCACATGGCACGAAGCTCTCGAAGAAGCCGCTCGATGTCTTCGTGAAGCAGCTCTTGGATCAATCGCGATGATTGCTTCGGGCCGGATGACTAATGAAGAACTTTTCTTAACACGTCGCCTCGTTGAAACACTCTCCATCGAACTCTTTGACATCCGCCCTCGTCCACAACAAGGAGATGGATTTTTAATTTCTGATGATGGCAATCCCAACACGCGTGGTGCTCAACTTCTAGGCCTGACAAGCACTCAACCAGGATCACACCTCGCAGCAATAGAAGCTGGCATCGCTTCTGGAAAAATCACCTCTTTGATTTGTCTTCATGAAAATGCTGTCGCCTGCGGCATTTCAGAAGCATCCTTAGCCTCTCTGAAAAACTTAATCGTGCTCGACATCCTTCCGAATGCGACCACCAAGCTAGCCACAGTCCTTTTACCAGGTTCTGCAGCAGCTGAAAAACGAGGATCCATGATTAATGTCAAAGGCCGTTTACAACGTCTCCATCAGGCCTTGCAGCCTCCTGGTTCAGCACGCGACGATTGGGAAATTCTCAATGATCTACTACGTTTCATCACTTCTCATCCTGGTCCAACGATCATCGAAGAACTCTTTAACGAGATGGCTACAGAAGTTTCTGCATTATCAGGATTAAGTCTTGGAAAAATTGGAGACTTAGGAGTGTTACTTTAGGGCGCGTCCCGGAAAATGAATTTTCTGAGTAGTCATCTTCTTCAAGCCTCTTTCTGAGAAAGAACTTCTATATTTTCTTCAAATGTTTTCTCAAAATTCCAAGGAAGTGAGACCATTGCAGGATCCGGAGGAACTGATACAGTTTCATCTCCAAGCTGATTTTCTTGATCTTCCAGCATTTCTTTTTTGAAAGTTTGGTTCGGATTCAGAAAGTAATCCCTCGTTCGTTTTAGACCTATTTGGCTCAGATTATTAATAAAACCACTTGTTTCTACTTCCAATGTTTTCCATTCTTGAGCTAGGATGACCCTACAGTTACTCATCTCTCTTCTCCCTGCCAATAAGTCTTTTTTTGCTGTTTGCAACAAAGAAATTTGTCTATTTAAAAAGTCATTAGGAAACTGATAGAGATCAAAAATAGGAGCATAATCTTCTCCTTGAGCTTGGATTGTGCCGTTTTTGTTAGTGGTCCATCGCCCTTCTCTAGTCTGAGTAAGCCTATACTGTCTTGCTTTTGTTTCGAGAATAGTAGAAAAAAGCGCTATGATCTCTTTGTTAGTTTCTATAATTTCCTTTTGAATACCTTGTATCTGCGGTTCTTTACTCGTTATCACCTTCATGATTTGATCACAGGCATTTCTCTTTTTATTTAATAGTTGTAATCCCTCTTCATCTCCCTCAGGAAAAGCCTGATCTAACTTCTCGGAAAAAATCGAGAATGAAAGGGACAAAAAAAATTTTACTTCTTCCTTTTTTTCTGGGGTTAATTCTTCTAGTTGTTCTAAAAGTTGTTCGTTACAATTAGCTAGTGACGTTATTTGAACGAGTTTATTTTCGTGATCGATTAAAATCTGATGTGAAGATTCTATTTTAAGAGGAGATGGCTCTTTTTCTGATAATAATAATTTAACAAGTTCTTTCCTTCCTGTTCCAATCAGCATAGCAATCTTAATTTTTTCTTTGATTGCCTGGAAAGAAGAGGCTAAGCACATGGCTCTCTCTAGATTTCCAGATCTTTCGGCTAAGGTAAATTTTTGATAGATATTTTTTCCTTCTTTTATGCTATCCTCAGCAATTTTTATATAAGGTAACTGTACGCTCATCGTCTCTATCCACAAGAGGGCTTTAGAATAATTTTCTTCAGAAATATAGTCCATATATTCAGTCAATGAATTCTCAACTCCTTGCTTTAAAGTAATAAAATAATCTTTTTTCTTTTTCTCTTCATAAAGTCGGTAGAGATCATAATGTTGACAAGTGTTATCAAGTTCCTGAATCACCTGCTGCATACGATTGTAGTAGGGTTCAATAAACTCTGTAGATAACTGAGGAGGCAACCCTTCTCTGAAAACAAAATGATCTTGTGGCAGCTTTATGATCCTGTGTAGGGCTAGACGAAAGAGTGTTGGAACGTTTTCTTTCCAGAGCAGATTATTAATCGCAACTGAGATTGTTGGAACATCTAAAGAAGAACTCTGAGTTTCTTGTGAAGAGTTTTCCGCAATGGAAGAGGCAGTCTCACTCCTCCTTCTTTTGACAGAAACATCATCCTCTTCATTTGCCAACTTTTCTTCACTCGATACTTCTCTGATTTCTTCTTCTCGATTTTCGATAACTGGAAGAGATGGTCTGTCTTTTAGTTTGTCATTCCACGATCTTTTAGGAGCCGCAAATATTCCTTTTATTAAAAGAAACAGGAAGAGAATTACTAAAAATAAATTTTTCTTTGATGGCATTTATTATAGGAAATAAGCGGTTTATGCCTCTAGCAATCTCTTTGCTGCATCTAAAATTTTTTCCCGACTATTAAATGCTGACATCCTAAAGAAACCTTCTCCAGCTCTGCCAAAGCCGCTCCCTGGCGTGACGACAATCTGCTTGTCATGCAACATGCGATCAAATGTTTGCCAACTACTCTCTCCCTCAGGTCCTTTAATCCAGAGATAAGGAGCATTAACACCACCGTAGACACTTAACCCAGCCGCCATCACCGCGTCACGCAAGACGGCTGCATTCTCCATGTAATATTTAATCAATGCCTTAACTTCTGTCTTGCCCTGTTCGCTGTAAAGCGCGGCAGCACCACGCTGCGTGATGTAGCTCACACCATTAAATTTTGTTGTAAAACGACGGTGCCATAGTGAATGCAAAGGACGCTGATCACCATTCGATGTTGTCCCCATCAGCTCCTTCGGAACAACCGTAAAACCACAGCGCACACCAGTGAAACCCCCATTTTTGGAAAAACTTCGAAACTCAATAGCGCATTCACGCGCTCCAGGAATTTCATAGATCGAATGAGGAATTATTGGATCTTGAATATAGGCTTCATAAGCCGCATCAAAGAGAATTAATGCTTTGTTAGCTCGAGCATACTCGACCCAAGCCATTAAGTCTTCTCGCGAAGCGACTGCTCCTGTCGGATTATTGGGATAGCAAAGATAGATAACAGAAACTTTTTCCTGAGGTAACTCTGGAACAAAATGATTTTCTGGAGTGCAAGAAAGATAGACAATCCCATCGTAAGAGCCATCCTCTCTTACTGAGCCTGTATGTCCTGCCATCACGTTGGTATCAACATAGACGGGATAAACTGGATCCATGACCGCAATGCGATTATCGCTCCCTAAGATATCGAGAATATTTCCTCCGTCACATTTGGATCCATCGGAAACAAAAATTTCATCGGCTGCTATATTGATCCCTCTCGCACGATAATCGTGATCCACAATCGCTTGTCGCAAAAATTCATAACCTTGCTCAGGTCCATATCCATGAAAGGTCTCTCGATTTCCCATTTCATCAACCGCCTCATGCATAGCCTGACGGACCGAAATTGGAAGTGGTTCGGTTACATCTCCAATACCACAACGAATCAAGCATGTAGCTTTATCAGGGCGCTGTTCTGAAAATTCTTTCACACGCCGACCAATCTCAGGAAAAAGATAACCGGCTTTAAGTTTGAGGTAATTGGAGTTGAGAGAGAACATGAGAAAAGAGAATAGCCACAAAGAACAGAAAGAACACAGACCAATCAAAGATAAGAATTTTTCTTATCTTTGATTTCTTTGTGGCCATTCTTATTTGCTTTGTGATCTTTGTGGTGAATTTTTCTACTGATAATTTTTTTCTGCGACATCCCAATTCACCACATTCCACCAGGCCTTAAGATAATCAGCTCGACGATTTTGGTAGTTGAGGTAGTAGGCATGTTCCCAGACATCATTTCCAATAATGGGTTGATGGCCATCCATGATCGGAGAATCTTGATTAGGCGTAGAAACAACTTCGAGAGCTCCATTTTTATTTTTAATAAGCCAAACCCAACCGCTTCCAAAACGTCCTAGCCCAGCGGCTTCGAATTTTGCTTTAAACTCATCGAAACTTCCAAATGTCTTATTAATAGCTTCTGCTAACTTACCAACAGGAGCTGAAGCACCACCAGGTGTGAGAAGCTCCCAAAAAAATGTATGGTTAGAATGTCCTCCACCATTATTGCGTACGACTGTTCGAACTGCCTCAGGAACAGCATTGAGATCAGCAATGAGCTCATGAACAGATTTCGCTGCTAACTCAGGTAGGTCTTTGAGCGCATTATTAAGATTAGCAACATAAGTTCCATGATGTTTGTCATGGTGAATTTCCATCGTCTTGGCATCGATAGAAGGCTCAAGGACATTCGAAGCGTAAGGTAGTGGTGGTAATGTGTACGGCATAATTTAAAAAATAATGATTAAGAAGAGAGGGGTAAAGAGTTTTCTCAATTTGCGTTGTGATACCAAAATATTTTTTACTCGTAGTAAAGCATCGCTATGAATGTATGTTGTTGTTAAAATCACCTTTGGTTAGTATGAAAAATTTTTTTTACCTTTTTTTTCCACTCCTCTTTTTTTCAGGCTGTGCTCTTTTTGAAACAGCAGATACTCGATTGCACACATTTCATACAGTCGTACTTGATCCAGGCCATGGCGGCTGTGACTCAGGAGCCCGTCCTGTTAAGGGAGCAAGCGAAAAAACTCTTGCTTTAGATGTTGCTCAACGTCTTAAGCCTTTACTCGAAGAACAAGGCTATCGTGTCGTCATGACTCGTACGGATGATACGTTTATCCCTCTCGAGACACGCGTTGCCATAGCTAATGCTCATGCTGATGCTATTTTTATCAGCATTCATTTTAATGCTTCTCCCAAACGTTATGCCAGCGGTCTAGAAACTTATTACTATTATTCTAGTTCAGAACCACTCGCTGCTGCTCTTTTTAAAGAACTCTGCTATGAACGGCGATGCCCTCGTCGCGGTGTAAAGCGCTCTTGCTTTTATGTCTTAAATCACAATCGCCAACCTGCCACGCTGCTAGAGTTAGGTT
>CAYYAN010000037.1:0-10366 GCA_964469825.1 uncultured Chthoniobacter sp.
ACAGTGGCATAGAGGCGTTCTGCAGGAAATTTCCAATGTTCAACAAGAAGTTCCCAAGCCCACTCGATAGCTTCTTTTTTGAAGTAGTCATTGAAGGACCAATTTCCTAGCATCTCAAAAAAAGTGTGATGGTACGTGTCGAGTCCAACATCTTCTAAATCATTGTGCTTGCCGCCAGCGCGGATGCATTTTTGGGAATTGGCTGTACGGGGAGGATTCCAAGAGGGAGCTGCTTTCCCTAAAAAAATAGGAACGAATTGATTCATTCCAGCATTGGTAAAAAGCAAATTTGGAGAATCAGGCAAAAGGCTCGAGGAAGAGACAATGGTATGTTCTTTACTGCGGAAAAAGTCGAGAAAGGAGTGACGGAGTTCAGAAGAAGTCATGGAAGAAAAAAATAAATAGCATCCTAAAATTCCTTTTGTCTTCAGTTTCGCTTTCCATCTCCAGGAGTATCCGGAGCAACAGGAGGAACGATAGGTGTCGAGTAATAAGAGGTTCCATCGTCACCTATTGCTAGAAAACCACATTGATTGGCTGCGACAATTCTGACGGGTTGTGGAAAAAAGTCAGTAGCAAGCATAATATTGTTATTGAGAATCATGGCATTAGAAAAAAGTGAGCAAGAGGTTCCTGTTTTTAAATTATACCCAACTACAACCCTATTTTGCTGGTAAGAAGCAGATTGAAAAACGCTAATCACTGGAAGTAAGGGATCGTCTAGAGCGAGACCACTGAAGTTAGCTTGTCCTAAATTAATGGAATCATGATACGCATAAGAGATTCCTGTTAAAGTATCGTTGACCAAAAAGGTTTTGTTATCATATATCAATAGCTGGTTTCTCATAATAGGGTAAGGAAGAGCATAGGCCCACGTTTTTCCATCACCAGAAATATAGGATCCAAGGACAGGGGTGTTTTGGAAGCCTAAAAATCCGTAAAGAGTTGTTTGTCCCTGTGGCAAAGTGACACACAGCTCAAATTGATTGTCAATAGGACTGCCTGGAGGAGCAACATTGGTGTAAACAATTTTCCGTGAAACTCCACTTGGAGGAGTTATTTCAGTCCAAGTGATTCCGTTAGTGGTTGTGGCTACGGCCCCATCTTTTCCTGTCATGAGTCCTATTTTGTCAGAAAATGCAGCGCTGTCATAATGCCCATTCCCCGCAAATACCAAACTTTGAGACCAGGTTTTTCCGTTATCTTCAGAAGTTGCAACGACAGGAGCTCCGCTACTGCGATCTATTCCCATGGCAACAAAATGCCCTAATCCATATTGAAGGTTCGTCGCATCAGCTTGAAGAAAGCAATATTTTTTTTGCCATCCTAATTTGAGGTTAGCATGATCTAAGAGATATAAATTGTAATTATGATTACTGTCGCTTGCAATAGCAACGAAATCACTATTAATGGGATCTGTAGAGGCTGCAACGGCAAGGGGATTGGCTGGAAGATTTGGTATGTCGAGTTTTTGCCATCCCATCGCTGTTACCCCATTGGTTAGCACAGAGAGAGCAAAGCTACTTCCCCTTGAGAAGAGCAAAGCAAAAACAATCGAGATGATAAAGCGACGAGAGGCAATGGTTGGTTTCATGATGTTTTATTTTTTCAGAAAGATAGATAAATCAAATTTAGTTAAAGCGTCTAGAGGAATCTGACGCAAGTCGGGTTCATTATTAACGCGTGCATAAAGTTTTGAGCTTGACGTATTCGTCGGAGTGCCAAATAAGATTTCAGAAACCGTATAATCACCAGCATTATGATCTGGTGTATTTTCAGAAAGATGTGCAGTAAAACGGATGCTGGCAATGGCATCGGAAGAAGTATTGAGACCTAAATTATTAAGAAGTTGTGGGGTTGCCGTTTCAAAGTTGAGCACCTCTATTTTTTCGAGTGTATCGACAAATCGCTGAACTTCATTACCCTCAATAAAAGAGGTACTGTTTCCTTCCGTTACCCAAGCGTCTCCACCTCCTAATTGATGTCTCAAAGAAATGGTTACATTTTTTTTTGTAATTGTAATTTTATCAACGCCATCAAGGTTAACAGAAAAAAGTTGATGATCCCTTAGAAGATCAGGAGAAGTCGTAAAAGCTTTTTCAAAGCTAGCTGGTATTTTGAAAACAGCTTTTCGAGCTGAAGAACGAACATAAATAGTAGGCATAGTGGAAGCATCTTTTTCTGTTGAAACATTGCCGAGCCAGAGATGAATGGGAAGTTGGTTCAGTTGTTGAAACAACGTGATTTCAGCACGTGGTCGATCCAAACCATACGGAGCAAGGTCACCATCATCACTTGCTACTCTCGCAATAACCGGTGCTTGAAGAAGAGGTATTATCCAGTCTTTTAAGGCACGATTATTGACTGTTGACTCTGTAGGTTGTTCCATACGCCAATGGTCTTCAATAAAAACAAGAGAGAGATTTCCTAATTCATGATGGAGTTGTATCGTTCTTAACTGGTCAAGTTGTATATTGGTCAACAAATGATCACGAAAATCATCAGAGGGGCGAAAGGCTTGGTCAGCTAAGGCAGAAGGAATCATAGCTACACTACGTTTATTATTAACTTTAACAAAAATAGATTTTTCGCCGACTGCTTCATGACCAAAATAGATGATCTGATCAGGAAGTCCTTCTTGGTGAAAGGTAATGGAACGACGTGGATTTTGTAAGCCAAAATCAGCAAGAGAATGATTGTTTTTCAATTCCTTAAAATGACTGCGATCAAATGGCTTGAGTGTGGAGGCTAGCATGAGGAGGCGATGAAGCTGTTCCTCATCGGCATGATCAGGTGGAGTTGTTGAAATGGTCCAACCATTGGATTTTTTGTATACCCCTACTGCTAGCTGTGTCGCGCCGTCGACTCCTTGCTTTACATCGCTAGCAGCGGGTTCTGCAAGAACTCCATTTTCTTGTCGTTTGAAAGAAATCGAACTATTCGCATCTGTAATGATGATGTCAGTAACTTTGCTAGGGTCGATTTGCAGCAAATGAGTATCAGCAGTTTCTTGAAAATTTTTTTCAAAAAAGCGGAGCCAAATGAAGAGGCCCAAGGCAACACAAAAGAGTGCTAGTAGTCCTTTTATTTTCATAAACGTCGTTTCCAAAAAATAGTTAATCCTGCGATAGCTCCTAATAATGGAATGAAGAGCATGCAGTAAAAAATGATTTGCTGCATTTCTTCTTCACGAAGGTTCAAGGTGAAGTAAGCTTTCATTTTAGCAGTATTGCCAGTCAGCTGAACGCGGTCAATGAGTCCGTTAAGAGAGCTAGAAAAAAAATCAAGGTTAATGGCGCTAATATTTTTATCCTGAATAAAATCACTATTACCAACAACAATCATGCGAGCAGCACTCAGGGCAACTCTGTCGTCATGAAGAGCCCCTAAATCTGCGATTGCAGCAATGATGAGCGGTGGAGGAAAATCTTTTCCCTCGATAAAGGAGAGGTCTTTTCCTATTTCATGTTCTGATTTTTTACAGCCCCAAAAATTAGGTGCAGCTTGAATTAAAGGGCGTCGTTGAGATTTTTTAGTCATTTCATCCAATGATGCCAATGGTTGTGAGGTAATGTCTAAAGATTCTGTTGGGCCTGCAAAAGCAATATTAAGATTCAAAAACTGTTTGGTAAGCTCACAGCCGGAAACGAAAAACCCTGCGACATTAGGCGAAGAAGCTTCCTCCTTTCTTGAAGGATAAGATGATAAGACGCAATCTTCTTGTGCTAAGATTCCTGCTGCTTGAGTGACTTGTAAAAGATGAGGAGTTGTGGCAGTAGGATCGAGTAAAATAAAAAGTCGGCCAGAGTGGTTCCAATATTTTATGAGTATCTCAGCCTCTTCTTGTGAAAGATCATACGAAGCTCCCAAGATCATGACTAAAGCAGCGTCTTCGGGAACTTGTTGCTGCGTCATAGCGAGATTGAGAGGCTGAATATTCACATATTGATGTTGAAGATAACGCCCAACGATTTCTAGTGGTGCAATGCCCGGAGTTTTTTCGCCATGCCCTTGGAGGAAGTAGATTTTTTTTAGAGGAATATGGCTTAATTCAATGAGTGCAGCATTGATGACCTGTTCGCCACGAAATGAAATAAGACGCGGAGATTCAGTAGAGCTCTTCGTAAACTCTACTGCTGATGCGATAGTCTGTTTCGCGCTATCGTCTCTTTGCTTCTCATCCCCAGCAGCAAATTTTGAAAGAGGTTTAGGGGTGGCAGTATTCTCATAATCTCCCAATTCCTTAAAAGGAATAATTTTGGTGTGATCCATGTAATCAATAATGATGGCGTTTTCATTGGGATTAAAGCGATAGTGCTGTTGAAGATTGCGGGCTCGTTCTAAGTCTTTGATGGGATCAAGATATTCAACAACCAAATTTTCCCTGCCTTTGATTTGATATTCCTGCATCAGTGCTTCTAAATCCTCAAAGAGCTCCGATCCTTCTGTTGAGGAATTGGGAGAAAAGTAGATGATCATATGTGCAGGTCGTTGAATTCCTGAAAAGAGCACAGAGCCTTGTTCTGAAAGAGAAAAACGGTGAGAGCGCGAAAAGTCTTGCCGTATGTAGTGATGCGATGACAACTCATTGAGAGCAACGACTAGCAAGAGAGCTAAAGTGATTTGTAAAAAAGAAATCCAGCGCATCAGAAAGAAGAAATAAAGAGTAATTGGGTAATGATACCATTTATACTCATGACTTTTTATAACGAAATTTTTGAAAAACGATCGTTGTTAAAAATAGAACAAAACAACTCATTGTGAAGTACCAAACCATTGGCCGTGTATCAATAAGCCCTCGTGAAAAGCAGGCCATCTGTTCCATGGGAGAGAAACGAGCTGCAAAATCGTGCATCGCAGGAGAATGAGTTCTATGAAGAAAGGTTATCATACCCATAAAAAAGAAAAGTACCATGAGGGAGCAAGAAACAACTGCAGCAATGAGTTGGTGAGAAGTTATTGCAGAAGCAAGACATCCAAGTGAAAGATAAAACATGCCAATGAGCAATAACATGCCATAAGCTCCCACATAGGCGCCATAGCTGGCTGCAGCAACTTGATGAGCTGAAGGCCAAAAGAGAATAAAATAGAAAATAGTCGGCATCCAAAGAAGGGAAAAAAGGAAAAAAGAAGCAAAGAATTTCGCTAAGACAATAGCGGCATCAGTAACGGGAGCTGTTACGAGGATTTCCATGGTTCCTAGACGATATTCTTCTGAAAACAGATGCATCGTCAGTAATGGAATAAGTAATAAGAAACTTACCCAAAAAAAGAGTGTGTTAAAAAAAGCTTCTACGATGGAAGTTTCGGTAGGTCCATGATTGAGCGCATTGACCCCTGCACAAAAATTGAATCCTGTTAGGAGTAAAAAAAAGAAAAATAAAATAGTTGCTCGTGGCGTGCGAAAATACGCAGCCACTTCGCGTTTCCAAAGAATCCAAAAAGAGCGCATGAGAAGAAGAGTTGATTTTATGTTTCTACTGATGAGGCAGAAGCAAGGCCAACTTTTTGTAGTTCCTCAGCATTGCCAAAAAAAATAATTTTTCCATCGTGTAAGAAAAGAAAGCGGTCACAGATGACGAGAGCTTCTGACATGTAATGAGTGGAGAGCAAAACAGTATGACGTGCAGCAAGTCCTTTGATCAGGTGGGAAATTTGTTGTTGCTGCGTGAGATCTAGCCCCAGAGTTGGCTCGTCAAAAAGCAAAACTGGTGGTTCGT
Source organism: uncultured Chthoniobacter sp. (assembly GCA_964469825.1). Lineage (GTDB taxonomy): Bacteria > Verrucomicrobiota > Verrucomicrobiia > Chthoniobacterales > UBA6821 > CAIWMF01. Next base: position 5,721 of record CAYYAN010000037.1, read on the forward strand.
TGACGAGGGCATCAGCTAAGCCCAGGCGTTGACGATAGCCTTTGGAGAGAGAAGCAATCAGCTTTTTTTCTACTGAACGAAGTGAGCAGAGATCCATGACATCAACTATTTTTTCAGCAATCCGTCGTGCAGGAACTCCTTTCAGAGCGGCACGATAAGCCAGATATTCGTTAACTCTCATTTCAGCATAGAGTGGGGCTCCTTCGGGAAGGTAACCAAGGCGGCGACGAATATCACGAGGATGCTGCAAGAGATCAATTCCATCAATGGTGATTCTTCCTGCATCAGGAGGAAGATAGGTGGAAAGGATTTTTAAGAGTGTACTTTTTCCTGCTCCATTAGAGCCTAAGAGGCCAATAATTTCTCCCTTACGAACATGAAAAGAAATTTCTTTTAATGCCTCAACAGAACCAAAATTTTTAGAAAGTGATTCAACGGCGATCATGATTGGCTAAGAAAGGTTATGAGTTACAGATAGGTAGTACAAGTAGGAAAGGATGCCAAGTGCAAAAGGGAGAAGATGAGCTCCAATCGAGTAGTAGAGGCCATTGAGCATGTTTTGCATGGCTTCTTGACCTAGATATCTCATGACATATTTTTTCCAGTAACTACGAGCTTTTAAGATTTCTCTTTCCCTTTCAATAAAAGCATGAGCTTTTTCTAATGAAAGAAGAATTCCTTTTGGGATAACTTTAAATTGCGCATCAAACTTTTCGAGCACTTCATTCATTTGTTCCTTGGTGAGAAACATCTCGGGAAATGCTTTTTCAAGAGCTTGTCGCGTATATTGAAAAGCAGCTTCGCGTTGTCGTAGGTCAGCTGCGCTAATGCTTTCGTTAGGAAGATCGAGAGGCTTTTTACTAAAGGGGTTAAAATCTAGTGTGGCTTGATCTATTTTGATGACTTTATTAGAAGCGATGTTGCTATTATGGTGAACAGCTGAGAGCATCTTCAAAAAATCTTCATGTGACATTTTTGGATCAATAAAAAAGCTGCTATGATATTTTGGTTCGTGATTCTTATGGAATAAGAAATTAATCACCTCACGAACTTTAAGAGAGTTTTCTTCTCTCCTTTTTACGAAAAATCTGCTATCGAAGATATTCTTGACTTGAATACCGTAAGTCCTGCAGATGGCAAGTCTGATCAGATTAATTCCTGAAGTCCACTCTCTTCGAGTTTGATCTGTATAAGTTACATCCGATTTTGCAATCGAAGTGTCAGGGGCATCATCCAAGGCAATTTTTCCATGAGTTCCAATAATTCTTTTTTGAAGGAGGTCATTGTCCAGACTACTAAGCTCATCTAAAAACTCTAAAGGACCTTGTGGGACTTCGAGTGGCTTATCTAGCTTAAAGTTTTTTGCGTCTAAAAGGTCTCTTAATCGAGTTGATAGATGTTCAATATTCAGATTAGTTAAGGCATTAGCTTGCTGAGTAATTGTCGGAATCGTTGCCGTGATCTGATCGTATAATTTATTTAAATTGCCGCATTTTTTTTCAATCCATGATTCATCTTCAATAGCACGATAAGAGAGTATAGCATTGAGAAGCAGAAAATGCAGTGCTTCCATTTTTATGATCTCATTTCCTAAAGCTTCTTTATGATCTGATTCTTCTATTTCTGATTCGGTTGCAGTTTTTGCTTCTTCTATTTTTTGAGCTGCCTCGCTAATGTTGATAATGTTTTTTGTTGCTGCTAGACCTGTTTCTCTTGAAGAGCTTGTTTCCATTAGTAAAAGCTCCGCTTTACTATTTTCGAGAAGTGTTTGAGCAGCAAGGTAACAGTCTTTTATTTCTGAATTTAGAGTGACATCGGAATTAAGAAAAGCGTCTTGATCAAGTTCCTGAATTTTTGATTTTAAACCTTCTTCAACTTCAGCGAGCTGTTCTTTGTTCATCGTGACGAAAGCAGAGGAATGGTATCCTAGAAAAAACAATTGCATATTTCTTACAAGACTAATGACGTTATTGATCAAAGCGAGTTGCTCGTTAGATAACGCATCTAGCTGGTTATAGCCGATAGTTGTTATGTCGAATGTGCATATACTATTTAAAATTGATTGGCCAATTTGTTGAGTTTGTGTGAGTTTTTCTTCTACTAAGGTTTGTAATTGATGGTTTTCTTCTGAAGATGAAGGGCGAGAAGAGGAAGTTTTTTCAAGAAGGACATTCCGTTTTGGCAAATAAGAAAGCAACCATTTCAGTTCAGTAGAATAGTTGGTCAACTTTTCTTGTGAAGAGACAACTAATTGGTGGTGGTTTAAAGTTTTTTCCGCAATATTTTTTTCTTCTGATAAATATAACCTATAAGGTAACCCTGGTAATCCTTGTGTAACGTAGAATGACTCAAAATGCTGCCGCATTTTTTGTTGTTTTAAAATGGCCTCTTTAGCAAGCTGTTGCTCTGCTTGTAAGGAAGATTGCTTTTTGCGAAAGTTTTCAACAAGTTGAGAACGTTGTTTATCAACCTCTTCTTCTGCTTGTTTGCGATCAGGAGTCTATGTTGTAGATAGTAATCGAAGGCATTGCAGCCGATCAAATGGCAGGGGAGGGAGAAAAAATCTCTCCGAAGAAAGACGTTTAGGATTTCGCCTTTGAGGTGGCGAGTCGTCAAGGAAAAGAGTTTCATCCGATCCATCGGCTTCTGCGCCCGGAATCTCTCGTCGTTTTTGTTCAGTTGTCTCGTTAACAGCTAATCGACTTTTCTCAGAAGTGCGTTCAGAAAATTCTTCAGTAGATTTTGATTTTGTTACTGTTTTAAAAAGCGATGGTTGCATTCCCCATAACGGTGCTTCCATTGAAACAAAGAAAAGCATTGTTGTGATGACCAACAGGAAATGGGTTAGCCCTGATGTTTCACCGTAATTCTGCTGCGGTTTGCAAGAGCCATGTGTATACTGCGTCAGTCTAGGATTGCTTCTAGGGCAGTATAAAACATACAGCCATCGTCGCAATCCGTCGCCTTCCTTCTCTACAAAAGTTCTATGAGGGGAGTTCATCAATACTGGTAATAATAAATAAGGAGCGAAAAGACAACTAGGATAAACTCGCAAGAGCAAGGTATCAGGTTGAAAATTTTTGAAAGGAAGGTTATAGTATACAGCTTTTTTTAAATCTATGTCTTTTTCTTTCCGTCAGCCTCTTTTTATTGTTGTAACTCTTTTTTGCGTGGCGACCGGAGTTGCCAGGAATAGTTCAGATTTTTATAAAAATTCAGTTTCCTCTTCTAATAAAAAAACTTCTGCTCCTTCTTCTAACAAAAGTTCTCATTCTTCACAAAAAGAACGAGAAGTGGTAGAACCAGTGCCTGTTGTCTCGAAAACGCCTGTTTCTCCTAAACTCATTTCGTTAGCTTCTGTTCATCACGCTCCTCAAGCTTTCGGGAGCGCTCTGCTGCCTGCAGTGCAGCGAGACACTCAAGCAGCTCAAATAGAAGGAGAGAGTGTAGAACAACTTTTTGGGGCTCACTTTCTGGATAGTGATCAAAACTTTATTACGACCATCTCAAAATCACCTTTAACACCTCAGCGAACACTCAACGAATATCGTTCAGAAGAAGCTTTTGCGATTCTTCTGAATGATGGCGCTCCTTTTTCATGGGGAGAACTCTATCCTTCTTCTTCCTCTATCACAGCCCCCAATTTACCAGCAGGGCGATCTGTTGCTTCAATCGTCTCGTCACGATTTGCTTTTACGGCCCTTCTCGATGATGGAAGTTTGATTTCTTGGGGCAAAGATCAAAGTTCATTAACAAGTGTTATGCAGGCTCCTTCTGTTCCTACTGGAACCAAGGTCGTTTCCATTGCATCGAATCCGATTGCCTTTGCGGCTTTGCTTGATAACGGAAAAATTTTAGCATGGGGAAATTATCTTTATGGAGGGTTAGCTCCTGAGCTTCCTGATGGGAAAAAAGCGATCGCTCTTTATTCTAATGGCTGGGCTTTTGCGGCTCTTTTGAATGATCAAACAACCGTGATCTCTTGGGGGCATCCGAGCTATGGGGGCGCCAGTTTGATCAATGGTCATGAAAAAATTAGAGCTATTGTTTCAACAGAAAAAGCTTTTGCATTGCTCCGTGGAGATCACGAAGTGCAAGTTTGGGGAGATGTGACACAAGGAGGATTGCTTCCAGATCTTCCGAAAGGAACAATTGATGCCCTCATCCCCAATGAAGTTGCTTTTACCGCACTTTTTCACGATGGGACAATTGTTTGTTGGGGAGATATGAGTGGTGGTGGAAAGACACCTGCAATTCCTCCTGCAGTCGTTTCACTGCCAGATTCCAATGTGACCATCACACCAAGAGTAGTTGCTTCGATCGTGGGTAACGAGTATGCCTTTGCGGCACTCCTCAATGATGGTAGTCTCATTACTTGGGGTGATTCAGATTGGGGTGGTGTAACACCTGTATTGGCAGATGGAAAAATTTTTACCTCGCTGGTAGCAAGTCAACAAGGTTTTAGTGCCTTTTTTAATGGTGGTGTGCTCGTATGGGGACAATCGATGCCCGAAGGAAAAATAGTGACTTTACCTCAAGAAAAATCCATTGCCTTCCTAGCTACGACTCGTGAGGCTTTTGCGGCCTGTTTTGAAGATGTCAGGTTGCAATGTTGGGGTGTTGCGGATTGTGGAGGGACAACGCCT
>CAYYAN010000038.1:0-8257 GCA_964469825.1 uncultured Chthoniobacter sp.
TGGCTAGTTTCCCGCCTACGCGGGAATGACATCGAGGGTGTAGCGATTGTTTATTGTGTTTAGAAGGTTGTTTTTTTTAAAGCATTAATGAAAATGAAGAAGTTGGCGAAAGGATTCTTATTCAAATTTATTTTAGAACTATGACTTCCTTTCACGCATTGGGGCTAGCCCGAATATTTCACCCCTCTCTACTACGAAAGCCGGGAAGCCTGATGGATACTGCGTTAGGCTTGAATTGCTTCTCGGACAGTATGGACTCATACAGCCTTCGTCACAATTCTGCGCCTGCCTTGCCCCATCAGCCTTCGCAGCTTTCTCGTCACGAGAGTGATGAAATATTCGGGCTGGCGAGATTATCTGCTCGGAGTGTGATTGATTTTGGTAGGTATTATATCATCAAAATAGCGATGTTTTTTCTCTTCAGTCTGTGTAGGTGGTGCAACTCTTACGGAAAGCGATTTAAAAAAACTCTGAATTTTTGAAGGAAGATTCAAAACATTGACAAAATAAACCTCTCATTCCAGTTGAGTCAGGATGTCATCAAGATGTTCATTGTTTAAAACTTGAGAAATATCAAAGCGATAACCCTCATGAACAAAATTGTTGCCCTGGATGTTAGAAGAGAGGGAAGCACGGAGTGGAGTATGAGTTTGTGCTCTGGCTGATAAAGTAAGAACAAGAATCCATGCTAAAAAGAAAACAGGAAATAAATGTTTCATAAAAATAAGTGAGACAAAAGATAAGAAGATTTTTTTTAATCAATTGATTTTTCCTCAAAAAAGGATTGTCTTATTTCTTTTTTATAGTAGAGTTACGCGTCACTTTTTAATTGAGCTCTTTGTCTATTTTTGGCATTTTGGAGCTTTCCAAAAGTATTAGAAGTTCCCATGTCCAATTTTTTTCCGCGCTGGTCCAATCTTTTACCGATAAAGCTACTTGTTTGCTTGGTTGTCATCGGCTGCTTTACTATCGGAGGAGTCTGGTACTACTTTACACCCAAGTACACACGCGTTGGCTATCAACCGGATCAGCCAGTTCCTTTTTCCCATGCGATTCACGTGAAGCAGTTGGGCATGGATTGTCGCTACTGTCACAGTTTTGTTGAGGTTTCAGGACATTCTAATATTCCTAACACGCAAACCTGCATCAACTGTCACGGTCAGGGCAAGATTAAGTCAGATAGTCCGCGTCTCGCGCCGGTCCAAGAAAGCTGGAAGACGGGACGACCTATTCAATGGATCAAAGTTCATAAACTTCCTGATTACGCTTATTTTAATCATGCTGTTCACGTAAACCGTGGTGTTAGTTGCTATAGTTGTCACGGCGCGATCAATGAAATGTCGGTTGTCTATGAAGCGAAACCGCTCAGCATGGCCTGGTGCCTCGAGTGTCATCGTGCTCCTGAAAATTTCCTGCGCCCTCCTGCTGAAGTCTTCAATATGGAGTGGCATCCGAAGTCCTTTGACCAACAAGTCGAGGCTGGTAAAAAATTCAAACAGGAGTGGAACGTGAATCCGCCAACTACTTGCGGTGGATGTCATAGATAATTTTTTTGAGCAATGAAACACATTTTTCAACATCCAGCACGCGACGAGCAGCCAACTCTTTGGAGAACATCCGGAGAGCATGCCAACACGGCTGCCTTTAACGAAGCGCTTGGGCGCGAGTTTACAGCTGGCGCTGATCGTCGTGATGGCGAAAAAAACGTCGCAACCAATGGAATGTCGCGTCGAAATTTCTTAAAGCTCACAGGAGCCTCTGCAGCTCTTGCTGGTGTCGGTCTTACTGCTTGCCGTCGTCCTGAGGCTTATCTGGTTCCTTTTACCCGTTCAGCCGAGTGGGCCATTCCTGGAAAATTTTTGTATTACGCAACAACGATGCCGACGCCACTTGGTGGCATTCCGCTCATTGCAACAACGTTTGAAGGTCGTCCAACCAAGATGGAAGGAAATCCTCTTCATCCGATTAGCAATGGTTCGACAGATGCGTTTGCGCAAGCTTCGATTCTTGATCTTTACGATCCTCATCGTGCCAAAGCAATAAAACGTGATGGCAAAGAAGTGAAGCGTGCAGCATTTGATACCTACCTTGCCCAGTTGCGCCAGGCGGCTTTGAGTGCTCAGGGAGAAGGGGTGGCCTTTGTTGTTGAAAGCGCTCACTCACCAACACGGAATCGCCTGCGCGATGCCTTGATAAAAGAGTTTCCAAAAATGAAGTGGGTTGAGTATGAAGCTCTCTCTCGCGAAAATGAGAGCAAGGCTTGCGAAGCAGCTTTTGGCCAAGGAATGAGGCCGGTTTATCATTTGAAAAAAGCAGACGTCGTTCTTGCTCTTGACTCTGACTTTCTTAATCCTGTGGAGCGTGGAGTCGGATTTGCAACAGAGTTTTACGCTCGTCGGAATCCTGAGCAATCCATGAACCGGCTTTACTCAGTTGAGAATCACTACACGCTAACGGGCGGTGTTGCTGATCATCGCTTGCGCGTCAAAGCTAGTCAGATAGGAGCTTTTGCGGCAATGTTAGGGCTTCAGATTGCTCGGAAAACTAATAACAGTTCCCTTGCTTCACTCGCAACGCTCTATCTCAAAAATCATCCAACTACTGATGTGCCGAAATGGGATGAGTGGATTAAACCTCTTGCTGAGGATCTCATTAGAGCACAAGGAAAGAGCCTTGTTCTCACTGGTCCAGGACAATCAGAGGCAGTACAACTTTTAGTTTTTAAAATCAATGCCGCCCTTGGAAATTTAGGGGCGACAATGGATCTTGCAGCACTTGGTAAGACGCCAACGTCGTTTGCGGACTTTGTGACATCGTTAAAAGCAGGCTCAATCAAACAACTCTTTTTGTTTCAAACGAATCCTGTTTATACAGCACCTGAAGGTTCTGAGCTTGCAAAATTGATAGCAGCAGTTCCTGATTCAATTCATCTCTCCCTGAATGAAGATGAAACAAGCAAGAGTTGTCACTGGCTTGTTCCAGCTGCTCATTATCTTGAATCGTGGGGGGATGCTCGGAGTTTGGATGGGACTCTTTGTGCGATTCAACCGATGGTTCTTCCTCTGTGGAATGGATTGACCGAGTTGGAAGTCCTCAATGCGTTACAAGGCAAGCCTGCTCCAGAAGGACCAGCATTGATTCGTGAAACATTTAACACTTTTTCTAAAGATATTTCCGACATTGCTTGGAATCAATATTTGCACAATGGCTTTTTGGAAAACTCTGCAGCGCTAGTTGTCAACCCTTCGTGGAATGATGTTGCAGTTCAAAATATTGTTGCAGCTGAGATGCCTGAGCCAATGGGACAGGGAGAATTTGAATTAGTCTTTCTTCCTAGCTCAAGTGTTTACGATGGTCGTTACAGCGGAAATGCGTGGCTGCAAGAGACGCCTGACTTTGTCACAAAATTGACATGGGATAATGCACTTTTAATAAGTCCAACTGATGCGAAGAGACTTGGTCTTTCTGATGGTGACATGGTTTCACTCAGTGATGGTATTAACAAAACAGAGATAGCTCTTCTCGTGACTCCTGGTCATGCTGATGGGTCTGTGAGTGCCTCTTTGGGATATGGACGAAAAAACCTTTCTCATGTAATCGATGGCGTTGGATTCAATGTTTACCCATTTCGGAAAAATGGAGCGCTTGACTATGTTCAAGGTGTCTCTGTGACACCGCTTCGTGGTAAAAAATATGATTTTGCACAGACGCAAGAGCATCGCAGCATGGAAGGACGCGATCTTGTTCGTGAAGGAACGATCGAGCGCTATCAAGAAGATCCTTCTTTTGCTCAGACAATGGGAATGGACCATCACATTCCGCCTAACATCAGTCTTTACAGCAATCCTCCTTACACATCAAAAGAGCAGTGGGGAATGTCCATTGATTTAAATACCTGCATCGGTTGTAACGCTTGTCTCTTGGCTTGCCAGGCAGAGAACAATATTCCTGTAGTGGGTAAAGATCAGGTTCGTCGTGGTCGTGATATGGCTTGGATTCGAATCGATCGTTGGTTTGCAAGTCCTGATAGTTCTGAAGAAGAGCCAGAAATGCTGGCGCAAGCGATTCTTTGTCAACATTGTGAAAATGCTCCTTGCGAGACGGTTTGCCCTGTTAACGCAACCGTACACAGTGAAGATGGTCTCAATTTGATGGCTTACAATCGCTGCATCGGAACGCGCTATTGTGCAAACAACTGTCCTTGGAAAGTACGTCGTTTTAATTTCTTTGATTACAACGAACGTCCACTTGACCAACTTTATTATGGACCACTAGCTCATAAAGGAATGGTCGATAGTCTCAAGATGTCAAAAAATCCTAACGTCACGGTCCGCATGCGTGGTGTCATGGAAAAATGTACATTCTGTATTCAACGTATCGAGGAAGCTAAGATTGGACGTCTTGTTAAAGCAGGAGGCAGCGATGCACACCAAGTTGCTATTGCACCTTTCAAAACTGCTTGCCAACAGGCTTGCCCATCGGAATCAATTGTCTTTGGAAATGTTGCTGATCCGAAGAGCGAGGTTTCACGTCGTAAAGCGAGTGCTCGTGATTATACTATGTTGAAGTACCTCAACACAAAACCACGGGTGACTTACCTGGCGAGGATTAAAAATCCAAATCTCAATATGCCAGGAGCTCAGCATGTTGGTCTTGCTAATGGAGTTCCTCATCATGGAGCTCATCACTCTCCTGATACCTTAGAGCATTCCAGTGTAGGGCCAACTCACTTTGATGACCATGGTGTAGAAGCGCCTTCTGCGATTGTACCGAAGAAGGAAATAACACCTACAACATAATTTTGGAGCGACTTTAATACCTATTTTCACTCATGGATTCAGCAACCCTTTCAGCAGAAGAACAAAAACTTGTTCGTCCTCCACTTGTCCTCAATAAGCGGACAATGGGCTGGATCAGCAGCTACGTCAGTACGATTGTCGAATCGAAAACGCCTCGTTGGTGGTTCATTTCGATTGCAATTACGAGTTCCATTGCATTACTGACACCGCTGATGCTTTGTTATTTAGTAGCAACAGGTGTTGGTGTTTGGGGAAATAACAGTCCTGTTTTTTGGGCTTGGGATATTACTAACTTCGTTTTCTGGATCGGTATTGGTCACGCAGGAACCTTGATTTCAGCAATTCTTTTTATTACACGTCAAAAGTGGAGAACCTCAATTAATCGAGCTGCAGAGGCAATGACTCTTTTTGCAGTTGTCTGTGCAGGTATTTATCCGATGTTTCACGTAGGACGTATTTGGAAAGTTTATTTTCTGGCTCCTGTTCCTAATTCCAATGCCATCTGGCAAAACTTCCGTAGTCCTTTGCTTTGGGATGTCTTTGCTGTTTCAACTTACTTCACTGTTTCCGTCTTGTTCTGGTATACTGGCTTGATTCCTGATTTAGCGACTATTCGTGATCGCTGCACGACAAAAATCAAAAAATTTGTTTATGGCGTTCTTGCCCTTGGTTGGCGTGGAGGTAATCGTCAATGGAGGCACTATGAAATGGCTTACATTTTATTAGCAGGGCTTTCGACACCGCTCGTACTTTCCGTTCACAGTGTTGTTTCTTTTGACTTTGCAACTTCAGTAATTCCTGGTTGGCATACTACCATCTTCCCTCCTTATTTCGTAGCAGGAGCGATCTTTGGTGGGTTTGCGATGGTCCTCACCATCATGCTCCCGGCACGAGCAATTTATCCACAGCTCCACGATATGATCACCCCTGGTCACATTAATAAAATGGCAAAAGTTATTTTATTAACCGGATCAATTGTTGGTTATGCTTACTTGATGGAACTTTTTATCGCTTGGTATGGAGCGAATCCGTATGAGCGGGCAGCCTTTTGGTATAGAGCCTTTGGTCCATACTGGTGGGCTTATGCATCTATGATGTTTTGTAACGTTATTTCGCCGCAAGTTTTTTGGTTTAAGTGGTGCCGTAGCAATGTCTATGTTGTTTTTATTGTTTGTATGTTTGTTAACGCGGGAATGTGGTTTGAGCGTTTTGTAATTATTGCAACAACATTAGCACGCGACTTCCTTCCTTCTTCCTGGGGGCTTTTCCATCCTACAATCGTTGATATTTTAACATTCGTAGGAACCTTTGGCCTTTTCACAACGCTCTTTCTTCTCTTCGTTCGCTTCTTGCCAATGATTTGTATGTTTGAAGTCAAAGCTGTCTTGCCAGAAGCTAACCCACACTATGGAGAGGAGCACCACTAAGATGACGACATCAATGACAACAACTGCTTCTTCAACGACTCCTATTTATGCTCTAGGAGTTGAATTCGATAGCGCTCGCGATCTTTATCATGCCGCCGAAAAAGTTCGCGACGCTGGTTACAAACATTGGGATACTTTTTCTCCATTTCCTATTCATGGAATGGATACAGCGATGGGGCTTCCTAAGTCGTGGCTCAGTGCTTTAGTTTTTATCGGTGGTTTGACCGGTTTTAGCACAGCGGTCTTTATGGAATTCGGAGCTTCCAGTTTCCTTTATCCCTTAGTGGTTGATGGAAAACCAACCAATTTGATGACTATACCTGCATTTTTTCCAGTTATGTTTGAGCTAACGATTCTTTTTTCAGCGCTCACAGCAACTTTTGGAATGTTAGCTCTCAACGGTCTTCCACGTTGGAATCATCCTCTATTTAACTGGGATCGTTTTAAAAGGGTTACTGAAGATAAATTTTATATCGCGATAGAAGCTTCTGATGAAAAATTTTCTTTAGAAGAGACAACAAAGTTTTTACAATCTCTTGGTGGCACTCATATCACCGTCATTCATCATGATGAAACCCTGAGAGCGAAAAGCTAAAGAGATATTAGTTAAAAACAAAGAAACAACTTTTTGAATCCACTTTTCAAGTATGATATCTTTTCTAATAATATTTTCTTCCCTTAGTCTTCAGTCTTCAGCCCTTAGCCTTGAGTCTTAACATGCTTCGCTACTTTTTTATTGGATTTACCTTGCTTCTCTTGCTTCTTGTCTCTATGACAGGTTTGCGTGGCTGGAAGTCAAAACGCCCGCCGCTCGAGCTTTTTCCTGATATGGTGCGCCAGGCAAAGTATAAAGCGCAAACGGAAAGCTCCTTTTATGCTGATGATCGCTCAGCACGGGTCCATGAGGCAGGAACAGTACCAATGGGATATTCCGCACCACAAGGAAAGCTTGCTGATAATAACAATTTGGATGGAGACCTTATTGGGCCTTACAGAAATATTCAGTTTTCTGGATCTCCTGCTTATCGTGAAACTGGTCGTATGGGGACGCAATGGGGAACAGGCATTCCATTTGAAGTAACACCTGCTATCATGCAACGAGGTCAAGAGCGTTATAATATTAACTGTGCGGTCTGCCACGGGGCGACAGGTCAAGGAAATGGAATTACTTCTAAGTATGGATTAAATAGCATTGCTAATTTGCATCAGCAACGAATTCGAGATATGGCTGATGGAGAAATTTTTAATACCATTACTTGGGGGAAAAACACTATGATGGGTTATGCTTCAAATATTCAAGTTTCTGATCGTTGGGCCATCATCTGTTATTTGCGAGCGCTTCAACGCTCTCAGAATGCAACGATGAGAGATATTCCTCCTGATGAGTCCGCTAAACTTTCTTCTGCTCCTGTAACAAAATAAATTTTCATGAGTCATTCCACACCTTCTTCAACTAAGAATCCTGAATACTTCGACTATAAGCATATTGGCGGACGCTTCATGGGACTTGTTTCCATAGCGCTTATATCGCTCTTGGTTTCTTTTGTTCTGGGGATGCATCATCCTAAGCAATTTGCTTTTTCATGGTTGTTTGCATTTTTCTTTTTCATGACGATCATTATTGGAAGTCTCTTTTGGATTCTTGTACATCATGGTATTGATGTCGAGTGGAGTGTTGGGGTCCGTCGTCAGATGGAAAATCTTGCTAGTCTTTTTCCCATGATGGCGCTGCTTTTTATTCCACTAATTTTTGTTGCGCCATATCTCTGGACTTGGATGACAATTCCTCATGGGCATGATGTTCAGTTGGTAGAAAAATCAGCGTATCTCAACCTTCCTTTTTTCTGGATAAGAGCCGCATTTTATTTTTTCTTTTTCAGTATAGTTTCCTTGTGGCTTCGTAAGCTTTCTGTAGATCAAGACAAAACAGGTGATGCAAAATATACCCTCATGGCTCGTAAGGTCACCTTTGCAAGTCTTCCTCTTTTTGCTGTTTGTCTTACTTTTGCTGCTGTCGATTGGCTTATGGGA
>CAYYAN010000038.1:8267-10260 GCA_964469825.1 uncultured Chthoniobacter sp.
GAAGAGTGGTTACAGAGTTTAGCGCGTGAATTTGTCTTAGATTACAATGACGAAGATTGGTCAGAAGCTCAAGACACCGTACGCAAAATGCACTTTATGGCTAATTTTTTAGCTGATATTCGTCAGCATGAAGATAAGCTCGAAGACGAAGATCACAGCCCTCCGTTCAGCTGGTTATCTTCAAGGAGTTGTTTCTGAGCGTCACTATTCTCTCATGGGGCAATTAATGACTGCTTTCACTGTTTTTTGGGCTTATATCGGTTTTGATCAGTACATGCTCATTTGGTATGCTAACATTCCAGAAGAGACCGTTTATTTCTTGCGCCGCAATACAGAAAGTTGGTGCACGCTCAACATCATTTTGGTAGTAGGACATTTTTTAATTCCTTTCCTGCTCTTGTTGTTCCGTAATCCAAAACGTCGACCTGCTTATCTTTGTGGTGTTGCTTTTTGGATTTTGATCATGCACATGCTTGATATTTATATTGTTGTTTTGCCAATGATACATCCTGCTGGATTTGCTCCAAGTATTTTTGATATTCTTGCGCTTCTTGCTATTGGATGTACACTAGCAGCTGTTTTTCTCAAACGCTTGGGAGATGTTCCTCTCTGGCCATTGCGCGACCCACGCTTAAAAGATTCTATTAACATTGCCGTCTAAAAACTCATGACCTGCTCTTCTTCTCACTCTGCATCCCCTTGTTGCTTTCCTTGGTCTCGATTTTGGACTGCGTTGGGAATGTTTGTGCTGTTTCTCGCAGCTATGATTGTTTTAGTGTTGTGGAATCCTCGACCTCTAGATGAGGATGAGGAAAGAGCCCTTTTGAGGACTAAAAATTTAAAAGAACTTCAAGAAGCTAATGAAAAGCAGTTGAATAACTACGGATGGGTTGATCAAGCTAAAGGAATTGCTTTTATTCCAATAGCACGAGCCATGGAGCTAGAAACAGTTTCTCTCAATGATCCTAAATGGAAACCGCATGCGGCTTATCCTATTGCACCCATTGATCTTATTCCAAAACCAGCTGGTATACCGATTTCAGCGCCGGTATCTCTACCCAATGCTTCCTCCACATCAGCAAAGTAACCATTCATGAGTCACGAACCTTCTCTCTCTCAAGTTCAAGCAGCGACTAATTTTAGCGAGCCAGCTCCATTACATGCAACGACTCGTGCTGAGATTGATGCCTCACTTCGTTTTCCAGTCTTGCTCTTTTTTAGAACAGCGTTGTTTTGGCTTTTGTTGGGTTCTATTCTTTGCACAGTTAATTCATTGAAGCTTGTCATTCCATCGTTTTTAGATGGGATTTGTTTTTTATCCTATGGAAGACTTCTTCCTGTTGCTCTTGATGCTCTGCTTTATGGATGGGCAATTCCAGCAGGTCTTGGTATTAGTCTTTGGTTAATGGCACGCCTTTGTGGTGTTCCAATGCGTTGTACAAAGATATTAGTCGCTGCCCTTGTCTTTTGGAATACAGGAGTTTTTCTGGGGTCATTAGGTATTCTTTGTGGTTACAGTACCTCTGTTCCTTGGCTTGAATATCCTAATTGGGCTTCTCTTCCTCTCTTTGTTGCTTTTTTATTAATAGGAATTTCGGTTGTCATGCTATTTGCGAATCGTCAGCCTCGTGCCATCTATATTACGCAATGGTATCTTTTATCAGGACTTTGCGCTTTCCCTTGGCTCTATGCCACAGCAAACATGGTTTTAACATGGGGTTCAATCCAAGCTTCTGCTCAAGGGCCAGTGATGGCTTGGTATAGTTCAAATATTTTTGGACTCTTTCTCGTTCCATTGGCATTAGGAATGATTTATTATTTGATTCCTAAAATTACAGGAGCTCCTATCTACAGTTATTATCTAGCAATTCTTGGATTCTTCTCACTGATACTTTTAGCAGGTTGGTCAGGAATGACTCTCTTTCTCGGTGGGCCAGTTCCTGTTTGGATGGTCAGCACAAGCATTGTGGCAACAGTCCTCATGATGATTCCT
>CAYYAN010000039.1:0-6603 GCA_964469825.1 uncultured Chthoniobacter sp.
ATCAACGACGCGCAGACTTGATTCCTAATCTTGTTCAAACTGTATCGGGATCCGCTAACTTTGAAAAATCGACCATGGTTGCTGTTACCGAAGCGCGTGCTTCTGTTGGCAAAGTTAATATCAGCTCTACACAAGCTCCTAAAGATGAGGCACAGTTGGCTGCTTTTCAACAAGCACAAGGCCAACTAGGATCTGCACTTTCTCGATTGCTTGTTGTGAGTGAAAATTATCCTGATCTCAAATCAAATGCAAACTTCCGTGATTTGCAAGCACAGCTGGAAGGAACGGAAAATCGAATCGCAGTCGAACGAGAACGCTTTAACACCGCCGTTCAAATCTATAACATTAAAGTTCGTTCCTTTCCTGTTGTGATCTTGGCTGGAATGATGGGATATTCTCCAAAGCCGTATTTTACAGCTGAAGCAGGTGCTAGCACGGCACCATCGATAAAGTTTGATTTTGAAAAGAAGTAAAAAGATTCTGTGAATTTCTTTTTTTTGTTCTTTTTTCTTAGCACGCTATGTGGACAAGGGCAAGAAGCTCTGCCTCCTGCCCCCATCCACTATTTTAGCGATACTGCTGGCATTGTCTCTCCGCAAGTAGCTTTTCAGCTCAATCAAGAGCTTGTTAATTTTGATCGTAAGACTTCTAATCAAATTGTCGTTGCGATTTACCCTCAATTTTGGAGCAAGACTTCTCCTGAAGATCTTGCTCAAAAGCTTTATACGGCCTGGCATCCTGGAACAAAAAAAAATAGCAATGGCGTTCTCGTTTTAATTTTTCCAAAAGAGCATATTATTCGCATTCAAACCGGTTATGGCTTGGAAGGAGCTCTCCCCGATGCCCTCTGCAAGCGGATCATTGATGAGATCATGGCACCTGCCTTCCAACGAGGTGACTACAGTGGCGGACTTTCTGCAGGAATTGCTGCAATAATGAAAGCAACAGCTGGAGAATATCATGGAGGACAGCCTAAAAAGAAACCTCTTCCGTGGCAGCGTCTTCTTTTTTCTCCATTCGGTTTTTTTCTCCTCATCATGCTCTGCTCAATCATCTTCAACAGACGCCGTTCTAAAAATGAACTAGAAACTGATAGTCCAAGTCGTGGCGGCTGGTGGATTGGCGGAGGCGGCTTTGGAAGTGGGAGTGGGTTCGGAGGAGGAGATGGCGGTGGATTTTTTGGAGGCGGAGGCGATAGCGGAGGCGGAGGCGCTGGAGGAAGTTGGTAAGATTGTTATGCAATCAGTTTCTTCGCAGCATCACGAGTCCTAACATGTGCCCTGTCTTTCCTTTTTCGCGACGATAGGAATAATATTTTTCTAAATCACACGCTGTACAAATTTTTTCATCGCGAATCTCCTCAACACCAGCATCTGCAGCTTGTTTTCGAATGATTTTTGCAAAATCAACTTCATAACAAGGAGGACGAATGCAAGGACCAATCGTCACAATCATGTCTTGAGGTTTTGAGGAAAAGTTTTTTTGCAACATCTGAATGGCTTTCGGCACAATCCCTTCTTCAGTTCCACGCTTTCCTGAGTGAATAAGAGCAACTGCTTTTTTTTGAGAATCAACAATCCAAACAGGAGCACAATCTGCAACGGTAATGCCCAAGACGATTTCAGCCTCATTCGTTATCATTCCATCAACATGCGGGATCAAGTCTTGATGTGGTGTTGTCTTCTCAATAATAGCAATCTCAGTCCCATGAACTTCTTGAGCGCAAAAAAGAGTCTTTGCAGCTGGAAGAAGTTCCTTCACAGCTTTTTTAAAAAAAGGCATCTGCGCTTGCAATGCCTCATGCCGATCCAATGGCAATTGCACTCCAGGAACACGTCCGATCAAGGAGGCAGAGAGAAAAGGGATGTCTTGACAGAAAGACTGCAGACTAAAGACTGTAGGCTGAAGAATTTCTTTCATGTTAGTCATCTCGCTTTTTAGACCGTTATCTTAATTAAAAAAATCATCTTGATTTGTAGATTATTGGCTCTCCTTTTTTTCAAACTTTACTTTTAATACTCGCCGTCCATCAGTTTCTATAATTGTTGCGGTGTAATTTTCTATTGTCACGGCTTCTCCTCTCGTTGGGAGATGCCCTAAAAGCTGCGTTACGTAACCTCCAATGGTACTCACTTCAGTTTCTGAAATTTTTAAATCACACATTTCAGCCAAGTCGTGCAAAGCCAATGTTCCTGCAACTTCGAATTCACTTTCATTGATCCGATGAAATTCTTCATCCGCGGTATCAAATTCATCTTGAATAGAACCAACTAATTCTTCGAGCACGTTGTCCAGTGTTACGACACCAACAGTGCCTCCATATTCGTCAACAGCAATAGCAAAGTGCGCATGCTTTTGCAAAAAAAAGCTAAGCAATTTTTCTAACGACATCATTTCAGAAACATGAAGCACAGGCCGCTGAATTTCAGCAAGATCACTCTCTCCCTCATGTACCAGTTCTAACAGATCTTTAATGTGGACAAGACCGTCAGCTTCATCAAGCTCAGCACGACAAACAGGAAAGCGCGTATGTTGTGAAGCAATAACCTTGGCCAACTCTTCTTCAAAACTTTTATTGAGATCAAAAAAAATCACATCACTGCGAGGCGTCATGATATCTCTCACCACACGGTAACGAAGATCAAGGGCATTGAGGGCTAATTTTTGTCCGAGAGGCGTAATCTCATCTGTTTTTGTGCTTTCTCCTAAAATAAGTCGCAACTCTTCTTCGCTGTGCACTAGCTCCGTTTCATTTGCTGGCTCTAAACGAAAAACGTAACGCAGCAATCCCGTCGAAGCTCCATTAAGGAGATGAATTGCAGGACGAAAAATGGCATAAAACGAAGCTAAAGGTAATGCCAGCCAAAGCATAATTGGAACAGGTTTTCGAATCGCTAGCGTTTTGGGAGCTTGTTCTCCCAACACAATGTGCAGGGAGGTGATCAGTATAAAGGCCACAAAAAAAGAAATCGAGGTAATCCACTTTTCTGATCCTACCCCAATTAAAAGTAAAAGCGGCGTCAAGAGTGAGTTAAGAAAAGGTTCTCCAATCCAACCGAGTGCTAGACTTGCAAGCGTGATACCAAGTTGTGTAGCCGAAAGATAGGCATCAAGATGTTGTGTAATATCACGTGCACGCTGCGCTCGATTCACTTTTTGATCAAGGAGTGCTTCAATTTGACTGGGTCGAACTTTGACAATAGCAAACTCACACGCCACAAAAAATGCGTTCAGCAAAACGAGCCCCAAAACCGCAGCTAACTTGAAGAAGATAACATCTCCGGAATCAAGTGCAGGTGGCAGGTTGGCAAGAAGAGCGTGGGGACTGAAGACTGAAGGCAGAAGAAAAGCGATCATACAAAAATGATCTATCAATGACTATTGTCTCAAAAAAAGAAAAAAGAACACCACGATAAGATTTAAAACGTGCTCAAAAGTTGGCGATGCAGATGAAGAGCGATGAGTGACTGTTTGGAGCAGCCGAGCTTATATGATGAAAGAGAGTGAGAGCATAATAAAATAGCTCTTCATCTTTAGCTGTAAAAAAACAGGGGGGGGGTTAAGACGTGTTTACCAGCTTGACTTAGTCACGCCTGGTATTAGTCCATTAGTCGCCATTTCACGAAATGTAATACGAGAAAGTTGAAAGCGACGCAAGAAAGCACGTCGACGACCAGTCAGCTTGCAACGATTAATAAGACGCACAGGACTAGCATCACGAGGAAGCTGACTAAGACCAATATAATCTTTTTTTGCTTTGAGCTCAGCACGCAGCTCGGCCCACTTCGCAACAGTTGCCCGTTTGCGTTTATCGCGTTCGATCCAGGAAGTTTTTGCCATAGGGGGTAAAAATGTAGCTGAAAAATAAGCTTTGGCAAGAATTTTTTTCAGACTGTGTCTCAAAAAAAGAAACCTCAACAAAACAAATTAACCCGGATATTTCATCAATTTCGTGACGAGAAAGTCGCGAAGGCTGATGGGGTAAGGCAGACGAAGGATTTTGATCAGGGCTGTATGAGTACATACTGTCCTGATCAAAATTCAAGTCTAACGCAGCATTTCGACTCGCTCGCTCCCGCGAGGCTCGCCCCTTTGGGGCTGCCTTCGGCATTCGATCTCGCCCCACCTGGGGCTCGGTTATCGGACTTCCCGGCTTTCGCAGTAGAGAGGGATGAAATATTCGGGTTAACCCGGACAACTAATCCAAATGTTTCATGGCAATTCTGCTGCGGCTTGCAAGATCCGACAACGATGCTAGAAGCAAAAAGAGCAAGCAATAAAACCTTAAAATCAAACACAAATGGTATATATTGACTACTTACTCGTTATCCTTTAACCATTATTTTTTATGCCTTCCCGCCTTATCATCTCTGAAAGTGAACGAAGCGCTGACATGTTTTATGCCACTCGTTTCCGAGCTCCTGATCCTTTTCTTTATTTAGAGCATCGAGGAAAAAAAAGTCTTTTACTCAGCGACCTAGAAATCGATCGAGGTCGCCGCGAAGCCAAGGTTGATGAGGTTTTTTCGCTGAGTGAATTTCAAGAAAAGTTGAAACATCAACTACAAAGACCTCCCCTTCACGAAGAGGTTATTGCTGCTTTTCTCAAAAAACAAGGAGCTCGTAGAGTTTGGGTACCACGCGACTTTCCGTTAGGCATAGCCTATGATCTAAAAAAAAACGGCATCGCAATCACACCGGTAAAAGCTGACTTCTTTCCAGAACGACTCATTAAAACAGCTCAAGAGATTACTTATCTTCAACATGCCACTAAAATTACCGAGATAGGCATGGCACGTGCTCATGAAATTTTGAAGGCTTCCAAAATTAAAAAAAATCGCCGCCTAGAGTGGGCGAAGCAGCCATTAACATCAGAACTAATGCGCCGTGAAGTTGAAAGCACTATCCTCCGTGCAGGAGGCATTCCTGCAGGAGATTCAATCATTGCTGGCGGAGAGCAAGCTTGCGACCCACACGAGCGAGGACACGGGCCAC
This sequence comes from uncultured Chthoniobacter sp., assembly GCA_964469825.1. Classification (GTDB taxonomy): domain Bacteria; phylum Verrucomicrobiota; class Verrucomicrobiia; order Chthoniobacterales; family UBA6821; genus CAIWMF01. Next base: position 4,995 of record CAYYAN010000039.1, read on the forward strand.
TTCGAGCTAATGAACTGATCATCATCGATCTTTTTCCACGCGATGGAAAGAGCGGTTACTACGGCGATCTCACAAGAACCATCGTCCGCGGCAAAGCCTCGGATGCTCAACATCGCCTTTGGACAACATGCCTGCTAGGGCAAGAACAAGTTTTTAAAAAGCTAAAAGCAGGAGCCTCTGGAAAAAAAATTCATCAATCCTTGCAAGATTTCTTTTCAAGAGAAGGCTATCCCATGGAACAAAAAAAAGGCCGTTGGAGCGGCTTCTTCCACGGAACAGGTCATGGTCTTGGCTTAGAAATTCATGATGAACCTCGTTTTGGAAAAACAATATTGAAATCAAGTCATGTGCTTACGATTGAACCAGGCCTCTACATTCCAGGTCTTGGTGGTGTACGACATGAAGATGTCGTCGTGATTACTGACAAAGGATATCGCATGCTAAGCAAGTTTCCAAAAATGTTGGAAGTTTAAAAAGATGACTCAATGGCTTTTCTTGATCTTCTGAGGTTCTAGGCATATCTTGTTATCATGAATTTCTCCACCTACTTCCTTCTGATCGGGATTCCGGTCATCTTCGGTCTTTGGGCACAGTACCGCGTTTCCTCAACGTTTAATCGTTATAAAAAAGTTTCAACGACCTCTGGATTAACAGGAGCTCAAGCGGCACAACAGATTCTCAGCGCTTCTGAAATTCACGATGTTTCTATTGTTCCTATCGATAGCATGCTCGGCGATCACTACGATCCTTCCAAAAAATGTTTAAATCTTTCCACTGATGTTTTTTATGGCAATTCTGTTTCTGCTGTTGGTGTTGCTGCGCACGAATGCGGACATGCACTCCAACATAAACTTCATTATTCCCCACTACAATGGCGCAATATGATTGTTCCTGCGACTCAATTTTCCTCACAACTATTGCCATTTGTTTTACTCGGTGGTTTCTTCTTTCACCTCATCAACCTCATCAATATTGGTATCGCTTGCTACGCCATCCTAATGGTTTTTCAACTTATCACACTCCCTGTGGAATTTGATGCCTCCGCGCGTGCCAAAATGATCTTACAAAAAATGAGTATCATTCAGTCTCCTGCTGAAATCGCAGGAGTCAATGCTATGCTTGATGCAGCTGCATTGACCTATATTGCAGCTTTTATTGCCACTGTAGGCAATATTGTTTATCTCTTGATGGCACGTCGTGACAGTCGCTAAAAAAACCCTATTAAGCTGTGAAGTCTAAAACTCCTCCTGTCGCTTTGAGCATCGCTGGCTCTGATTGTTCTAGCGGCGCTGGAATTCAAGCCGATCTAAAAACCTTTGGAATTTTTGGTTGCTATGGTCTAACCGTAGTCACTTCTGTAGTCGCTGAAATCCCAGGAAAAGTCGACTCAATCCAGCCCATTCAACTTTCGATCATTCGCGATCAGTTGCTTATCCTTCTCTCATCCTTTCCCATCGCTGCGATTAAAACAGGCATGCTCTTTTCAGCTCCGATTATCGAAATGATCGCTCAAGTTCTGAGCGAGCTGAAAACCAGACCTCCTCTCATTATTGATCCGGTTATGGTAGCAAGCTCGGGAGACCCCTTGTTAGAACCGAGCGCTTTGATT
>CAYYAN010000039.1:6613-10164 GCA_964469825.1 uncultured Chthoniobacter sp.
CTCGGTAGTGGTGGCCAAACGTAACTTATTACTGAAAGCCATGAAAGAAGCTGGAAAAAAATTCCTGACTGACCTCAGCGTTCCTCTCTTACTTAAAGGAGGACACCTTCAAAATGATATTGCAACAGATCTTTTATTGATGCCCGATGGCACGGAAAAATCTTTTACAGCTCCATTCTATCAAGATCGCGAAACTCATGGAACTGGCTGCACTTATTCGGCTGCTATTACTGCTGGTTTGGCACGCGGAGAATCTCTCATTGAGGCCATCTCTGAAGCAAAAAAATTTATTACGCATGCCATTGCTCACGGATTTCAATGGAAAAATGTTGCCGCGCTGAATCAGCTTATAGATTGTAAAAAAAGTGGCTAGGGGGGGAATCGAACCCCCGACACGAGGATTTTCAGTCCTCTGCTCTACCGACTGAGCTACCTAGCCCTTAGAAATCTAATATCAGTTGGCCTTTTACCATAAAAGAGACTTTGAAGAAGAGCAAGTAGCTTTCCAAAAAATTTTACTCCTTTAGCCTTTTTCTATAATCACTTCAACTCTCGAGCAAAAATCAAACTTCATTTTTAAAAGTCAACTTTTCCTGACCCTATCTATGGCCTTGATAACCATGCCGACCAATCCCCCATTTTTCTTGGGCTGGAATAAGCCTTGGCTTCCTCAGCTTGCAAAACACTTGCTTTTGCAACAAATAGACTTTTCAGATACGGTGCTAATTCTTCCGGGTAAACGAGCAGGTCGAAGATTACTTGAATTATTAGCAATTGAGGCACAGGAAAAATCCCTAATTCTCATCCCTCCAATCATAATGACGCTCGAAGAAGCCGTCATAACTCTTCTCGAAATTCCCAATGCACGGCCTATTGCAGGAAAAGGAATCTCTCGCTTGGCCTGGCGGCAAGCTTCACTCCAACTCACTCCTCAAGAGCTTCAAGAAATTCAACAATGCCCCGAAAACAGCAATGAAGAGGTCCGATATCGCATCGCCTCTTTAGCAGAGACGCTCTCTCTTCAACTTGGAAAAGTGGGCTTTTCGATCGAAGAAGTTCTCCTTCACCATACTCCCTTTTTTCCTGAATCAGCCGACAGAGAAGAGCCCCGCTGGAAAGCTCTGGCACGCCTTCAAAAAGAATATCAAAAATGTTTAGCTCGCTGGAATTATGCAGATCGTTCAGAAACGGTGAAAAGCAAACTTCTATATGGGCACTCTACAACAACTCAACGAGTCATCATCGCAGGTATTGTAGACATGCCACCACTCTTTGTTTCTCTTTTTCAAAAAGTTAATCCCGAAGTTATCATCATCGCCCCCAAAGAACATGCTGCAGGATTTGATTCTTACGGCCGCATCATTCCTTCTTACTGGCAAAAGCACCCAACAAAAGTCGCTGATGAACTTCTCATTCCATGCGAACGCAGCCATGATCAGGCGGATCAAGTATGGAAAATCATCACAACTTGGAGAGAGGCTGCTCCACAAACTCCCATCGTAATTGTTTCACCAGAACCTGAGGCATTACCATTGTTGCGAGAAGCAGGAACTGCAGCGGCTTTTAAAACGCGATGGGCTGGAGGCCGTTTTTTTCAAGGAAGCTCCCTTTTTTCTTTATTGAAAGCTCTTCAAAAATTCTTGGATCGCCCTTCTGGAAAACCTCCTTCAATCACGGCTGTAGGTGATCTTTTACGTCACCCAATCGCAGCAATAAGGTTGAGTGGCTCTTTAGGAATTTCTTCAGAATTTTTGATTCGCGAACTAGATGATTGGGAACGGGAACATCTCCCACTTTTTTTAGATGAAAAAGATTTAGACCGTTTTAAAAAAGGAAAAAACCTCACAGCTTTGTTGCATGAGCTAGAAAAACATTTTTCCTTTGCACTAGAACCTGAGCCCCTCGAAAAGGTATTACAAAAATGGCGCGCTTTGTTATTTTATTTGCTAGAACACGAAAGCGTGCGACGGAGTGACCCTGCAGGGCACTTTTTTTTAGCATGTTTTGAAAAATTGATTCTTCTTTTAGAAGAGCTGGAACAACTTTCCTCTTCCGTTGATATGCTGTGGCGCAGCAGCGAACTTCTTTCGTTTTTTCTGGAAATGCTAACTCAAGAAGCCATTCCCGAACTTGAACAACCTCAAGCAATCGAAATCATCGGATGGCTCGAAGCTGTAGCAGAGGACGCTCCTTCACTTGTACTCACTTCTTTTCATGAAGGAGCTCTTCCTGCTGCTCAAAAAAACGACCTGCTGCTCTCAGAAGGCCTTTGTAAAAGGCTAGGGCTCGGTTCTACTGATGAACAGCTAGCTCGCGATCATTATTATTTTCAGCTAATTTTAGCTGCTCGACAACAAGAGGGAGGCGTTGCCATTCTGGCCCCTCGCTACAACGGGCGAGAAGAACCAGTCCGCCCGAGCCGTTTACTCTTGCAAGGCTGCTCATCACTATCTTCTCGAATACTTTTGCTCACACAGCATGCTCATGCTGCATTGCAACCTGTATCACCTTCTGCTCTTCATGTAAATGTACCCTTATCCCAACAAAAATGGGAATGTAATGTGCAGCTTGCTACCTGTCACGTTACCGCTCTTAGAACTTATTTAAAATCTCCGCGACTTTTTTATCTCCAACATGTTTTGAAGCTGCAAGAAGTTTTAGAAGCCCCAAGCGAAATGACACCTCGTCAATTCGGAGTGCTATTACATCGTATTTTAGGATCTTTCAGTACGGAACCATCATTGCAGAAAGAAAAAAAAGAAGCTGTTCTTTGCTGCTGGTTAGAACAGGCCTTAGAACAAGCTTTCCAATGGCAATTTGGCTGGAACCCAGCACCTGCTGTTATTTCTCAACAAGGAGAATTGTTGCGCGCTTTGAAAGGTTTTGCGCGTGCTGAAGCACTCCATCGTTCTGAAGGTTGGATAACGATTGCCGCAGAAGAGAAGAGCCGCGGCTCTTCACTTGTAGAAGAGCTCATCCACCTTAAAGATGGGCGCTCGTTGGCTCTTCAAGGACGAATTGATCGCCTTGATTGGCACCCAGAAAAGAAGCGCTGGTTGCTCCTTGATTACAAAACATCACATCGTCAAGAATGGAAAAAAGAGACACCCAATCGCACCCATTTTCAACGTCGCGGCGATCTGGTTATGTGGCACGATTTGCAGCTCCCCCTCTATTTGAAGTTAGCGCCTTATTTAGAAGCCGCACGAAACTCAGGCTTGCCATTACCAAATATTGAAAATACAGACCTCTGTTTTTTCCAACTTCCGCTTCATCCTGATGCAGCAGGCATCAGCGAGCCCTTTGACACAACCATGATTGAACCTGCTTGGAAAGAGGCTCACCGACTCATTGAACTGATCCTTGATGGGCGTTTTGAAGAAGTTGGAACACTCGATGCAAATCTTTCTCCAATATGGACAGCGTTGTGTGAAGCTCATTGTTAACCTCAATGCGTGTTAACCTGAATATTTCATCAATTTCGTGACGAGAAAGCCGCGAAGGCTGATGGGGTAAGGCAGACGAAGGATTTTGATCAGGGCTGTATGAGT
>CAYYAN010000040.1:0-4516 GCA_964469825.1 uncultured Chthoniobacter sp.
CGTGGGCGATGATGGCGATGTTTCTAATGTCCATTTTGTAGTTTACAAGTTAACAAGTTGATAGGTTGAAAGGGTAACAGCAGTCATTCTTTAGACATTCTGTCTAAATAACTGATGTAACCGTTTAATAACCGTTCAACTTCATTTATTTTAATTCTGAATTTCTTTAATATGTCTTCACTGATCAGCTCAGCATCGTAAGCATCAATCAGGTGGTTTAATGTTTCAGATAAGGATCCACGGGCTATCACACAAAATCTGAGCCGTTCCGGCCATGTTTTCCTTCCATGTCCTTCTGAGATCTGAACATTCACCGAACGTGAACTTCTGATGAGTTGATCTGTCAGTCTGAATTTTTCTTCTGCGGGGAAAGTCTTAACTAATAGCGTAATATCTTTCTTTAACTCCCGGGCTCTCTTCCACACTTCCAGGTCTTCGAAACTTTGGTAAGCCATTGTAGTTCAGTTTTAGACAACTAAACTACTTCAACTAAACACCGGAAATGTTTCCGTCGCCGTCCCTTTTTAACCTTTCAACTTTTCATGGCACTCGCAAACGATCTCCGCAAAGGAATGGCAATTAAATACAATGGCAATGCTGCTATTGTCCTCGAAGTTACACACCGCACCCCAGGCAATTTACGAGCTTTTGTCCAGTGCATCATCCGTTATATTGGAACAGGAAAATCTGCAGACATCCGCTTTTCTTCAACCGAAAAAGTAGAACTCGTTGATGTTAGCCGCAGTGCTTTAGAATTTAGTTACAGTGATCACGAAGGCTACCATTTCATGGATCCTGAAACATTTGAAACCATCACACTCCAAAAAGATTTTAATGGGGATGCAAGAGATTATCTTACTGAGGGAATGAGTGTTGAAATCCTCTACGTTGAAGGACGCGCTGTTTCTGTAGAGCTCCCTCCGTCAGCCAACTTAAAAGTTGCTGAATCTCCGGAAGGTCTTCGCGGCGATTCTTCTGGAAACGTGATGAAGCCTGCTGTTTTAGAAACGGGTAAATCTATCAATGTCCCTCTTTTCATTAAAGAAGGAGAAATTATTAAAGTTGATACACGTACGGGTGAGTATATGGGGAGGGCGTAGAGCCCCCATCTCTGTAAAGAGTAAAGGGCAAAGAGCATTTTAAGATCGGCCTTACAACAACCAGTTTTAAATCAGACTCCTTACGCAAACTTTCTCATTTTTATTTCCGTTTTTAGGATTATGGTTCCAAAAACCTGGGTGAAATTCATTGTTGGTATTTTTCTTTTGCCGCCCGCTTGGCTTTTGACTAAAACTTTTTTTGACACCCTAGGAACCGCTCTTCATCATGGTCTACTGGGAACACCAGGCTGCCTTTTTTTTGTGGCAGGAATGGTGTTATGGGGACTCTTTTTTTGGCTGCTCCCTCGATCATGGTTCTTCTTCCTTTATGTCTACGGCCATGAATGTACGCACGCACTCTGGGCAAAAATGTTTTGCGGGAAGGTTGCAGAAAAATTTCATGTCAGTCAAGAGGGAGGCCATATCCTCACCGATCGCGTTAATACCTGGATCGCTCTCTCTCCTTATTTTTTCCCGATTTACACCGCACTTGTTACTTCGATTTATTTTCTAGCACGGCTTTTTACCTCGGTAGCCTCATTAGAATGGGTTTTCTTTTTGCTCCTTGGCCTTACGTGGGCTTTTCATCTCACTTTCACCTGCATCCTGATTCTCAAAGGACAACCTGACTTGAAATATGGAGGAACTTTTTTTTCACTCCTCATCATCTATCTCATCAACCTTTTCATTATTACTATACCACTTGTCATTTCTGGCCCTGGAGTAAATTTCTCTAGTTATTGGAACGATTTTGCTTATAACAGCATCACCTTCATTTCCTTTATCAGCCTTATTTTGCAGCAGATTGAAGTTTTGCTGCAACCTTTAATCAGAAAGTGGAGCGGGTAGAGGGAATCGAACCCTCCTGGCCAGCTTGGAAGGCTGGAACATTACCACTATGCTATACCCGCAGAGAAGAAGAAGTAGTGTATCAAGTGATTTTCAAATAGTCAACCCACAGAAATCCCTGTTTCAATCAATGCCTTTTTAAAAACAGCCTGTGACCTTTTGAGGCACCACGCTTTGGTCTGTCTCCAAAGATCTAAGAATGCAATCAATATCAAAAAGAGAATGATTCCTTTTTTAATCATGCTTGTAAAAATTCCCTTCAGTTTTCAGTCTTCAGTTTTTTTTGTAAAATCTCTCCAACAAGCGCTGGATTGGCTTTCCCCTTAGAAAGTTTCATGACTTGACCTTTCAAAAAATTGAGAGCAGCTTCTTTGCCGGCTTTGAAATCAGCAACAACGGCAGGATGTGCCACGATTGCCTCATCACAAAAGGTTTCAAGCGCGACCGTATCGCTGACTTGCTGCATTCCTTTTTCTTGAACAATGACCGCAGGAGCTTTACCAGAGATCATCATTTCTGAAAAAACTTCTTTTCCTTGTCGGCCGCTAATGATTCCTTTTTCAATCAGTGCCGCAAGCTCAGCCAATGCCGCTGGCATGACTGGCGTCTCCGTAAGCCCTAACGAAGCCGCACCTAACGCGCTCAACAGATCATTAATCACCCAGTTAGCCAACATTTTTGGTTTTGCAGCTCCTGCTGCTGCGCTCACTGCTGCTTCAAAATAGTGAGCAAGCGCGCCGTCTTCGGTCAAAACTGCAGCATCGTAATCACTGATTTCATAATCTCGAATAAAACGATCTCGTTTTGCCTGTGGCAGCTCTGGCATGCGCCGCGTTGCCTCTTCAACTAATTTTTCGGTATGCACAGGGAGTAAATCAGGATCAGGAAAATAACGGTAATCATGCGCTGATTCTTTGATGCGCATCAGTGTCGTTTCGCCGCGTACATCATCCCACCGCCGTGTCTCCTGAGCTAGTTTTCCACCGGATGAAAGCACGTTGATCTGTCTTTCAATTTCAAAAGCTAGCGCCCGCCGCACACCGCTAATGGAGTTGAGATTTTTTAATTCGATTTTTGTTCCAAATTCTTGCTGTGTACTCGGACGAACAGAAACATTGACATCACAACGCATCTGTCCTTTTTCCATATCGGCATCGCTAATGTTTCCGTAAACAAGGATTTGTCGTAATGCTGTCAAGTAAGCAAATGCTTCCTCCGGCGAAGCAATATCAGCCTCAGAAACAATCTCCATGAGTGGCGTTCCGGCACGATTAAAATCGATACCACTCGTGGTCTCAAGGTGGAAACTCTTGGCAACATCTTCCTCGAGATGAATTCGTGTAAGACGAATTTTTTTCTCTGCAGCCGCAGCAGTCTTCTGCACTTCCTTCGGGTAAGCCCGCTCGTGCAACGGCACGCCACCTCCTAGACAGAGCGGTTGATCAAATTGAGAAATTTGATAGTTTTTTGGCATATCGGGATAAAAATAATTTTTCCGATCAAATTTACAAACCTCCGGAATACGACATTCTAACATCATTCCAGCAAGCGTGGTAAGATAGAGCGCCTCATGATTGATTGTAGGAAGTGCTCCTGGCATTCCAAGACAAACAGGACAGACATGCGTATTGGGTTCAGCTCCGTACTCTACTTTACAAGAACAAAACATCTTGCTCTTAGTTTTTAGTTGAACATGGACCTCAAGTCCAATGGTGGCGATGTAGGAAGAATTTGAGAGATTCACAGGGATAGAAACGATAGAAAGAATAGAAGTAATATTTTGATTTTTAGTTTTTAAATGAGTTTGCAAAAAATTCCAATGTTACTTTTCAAAAGGCATCTGAATTTTATTAAAATTTCTTTATCTTTTCTATTACTTTCATCCCTATGAATTCTTTTTCAGCCTCAGTCTTTTTTCAATGCATAATCGAGTGCCTGCTTCAGGTTGAATTGTTTTAGCTCTTTCATCAATAAAGCATCATGAAAGAGTGCTTCTACGTCAGGATGAGTCCAAAGCACAGGTATATTTCCAGTCTTCAAATCTTCTTTGAGTTTGCGGTTGTTTAAGACCCGACTCAACTTAGGGTCCTGTAAGAGACGCTCGATGTTTGGAGAATGAAGAAACCGTTGAAGCGCCTCAGGATCTTGCATCACCTTCATACTCTTACGTGTATTTTCATAAAGAGCAGGTGACAATGGATCGGTTGAAATAAGAAACTGCCCTACAGGTCCCATTTCTAGAGACCTTTCGAGCCGAACAAGATTGCAAGCAATAGTTTCATTTTTAACAGGGGATCCTTTTCGTTGCGCTTCCAAGAGACACATCTCCCCAAAAAGCCCCAAGCTTCGAACAAGAGAAATTCCACCCCACAAGAAAAAAAGCCCAAACAGCAATCCACAACAAGCCCCGCCTATGCCAAAAATAGTTTGAAAAAATCCATGATGATGCTCCGTACGTTTTAACAAGAACCCTGCAAACAATGTCCCTAAAAAATAAATAATCAATCCTACGAGGGCGGCTATACTTGTTGGAATGACTGTCGAAGGGGTACGAAAAAAAATGGCTA
>CAYYAN010000040.1:4526-10113 GCA_964469825.1 uncultured Chthoniobacter sp.
CGCCGTTGCTGCCGCGGAGGCTCCTATCCATGCAGCAATCAGCAAGAAGATCTTCACTACTCCACGAATTATGCCCAACCGCCATCCTCGCCACATTTCAAAAAGAAGCCAAGAGAGAGCTGCAATAAAGATCCAATGTTGCCACTCGGAAGAAGGTTGAATCATGATAGATTAAAGGCTAAAGGCTGAAGACTAAAGGAGCAAGAGAGAAGCATAAATATCACTTTTGTCCAAAATAACATTCTACAATAAAAATAAGAAAACTCGCACACTCATGGTATATTAATATTTTTCCTTCTCGCTTCGCCTTCAATCTCATTAGACGCTTGACGCTAAGCCTAATAAAATCTATCAAAGAGGACTGTCTTTCTTTATTTAATAATAAACTTTTTTATGTCTTTCTTTCACAAATTATTTGGAATTTTTTCCACCGATATCGGTATTGATCTTGGTACGGCTAATACACTTGTCTATCTGAAAGACCATGGTGTTGTCTTGCGCGAGCCCTCTATCGTTGCGGTCAAAGCAGGAACAACTCAAGTGCTTGCTGTAGGAGAGGAAGCAAAAAGAATGTTAGGAAGAACCCCTGGCAACATCACTGCCATCCGCCCTTTAAAAGACGGAGTCATTGCTGATTTTGAAATCACAGAAGCAATGTTGCGTCACTTTATTACTAAAGCTCATGGGACACGGCGCCTCATCCGACCTCGTGTTGTGATTGCTGTCCCTAGCGGCATTACGGAAGTTGAAAAGCGTGCCGTTAAAGATTCTGCGCTGCATGCAGGTGCTCGAGAAGTTTATTTAATTGAAGAACCGATGGCCGCAGCCATTGGTGTTGGACTTCCTGTTATTGATCCTGCTGCCAATATGATTGTTGACATTGGTGGCGGAACAACCGAAGTCGCCATCATTTCTCTTGCTGGTATTGTTTTTAGTAGGAGCGTGCGTGTCGCAGGAGATGAGCTAGATGAATCAATTGTTAACTACATTAAACGAAGTTATAATATTCTCATTGGAGAGCGGACAGCAGAAGATATTAAACTTCAAATTGGATCAGCTTTTCCTTTGGAAAAAGAGCTCACCATGAATGTCAAAGGACGCGACTTAGTTGCAGGGTTACCAAAAACAATCACTATTACTTCTCAAGAAATTCGCGAAGCGTTATTAGAGCCGATCTCTACCATTGTTGATGCTGTTCGCATCACATTAGAACGCTGCCCTCCTGAACTCTCTGCTGACCTCGTCGATCATGGCGTTGTCTTAGCAGGAGGAGGAGCCCTTCTGCGCGGCCTCGATCAGCTGATTGCTCAAGAAACAGGTCTTCCTGTTCATATTGCCGAAGATCCCTTGAGCGCTGTGGTTGAAGGAACTGGCCGCGCCCTTCAGGAAATTGAGTTTCTCCGTGTTGTTGCTGCGCAAGACAGAAGCAGAGTGTAGCTCTGTATCCGTAGAGCTCAGTTGAAGTTGAAGCAAAAACATCTTCACTTCTATTGTTTTATTTCAATTTCAATTAATTGCATTACTTCAACTTCAACTAATAACTTAAACTTATTAGATGCCTCGCTCTCGCCTTTTCCTTATCATAACATTGCTATTCGTGCTGCTCACGTTTTCACTACTGAGCAGCCATCTCTTACAGCGAGCACAGGAAGAAACCTTCTCCCTTTTCTCGCCGCTCTTTAGCTCGAGCGCTTTTGTAAAAAAGAAATTAGGTGGTCTTGGAAAAAATCTCATGACCCTAGATCAGCTCGATACAGAATATCACCGCCTCTTATTAGAAAATAAAAAACTTCAAGCTGAAAACGACCTCTTACGAGGGCTAGAAGAAGAAAACATTAAATTGCGAGCGTCACTTGATTATCGCGAACGCTCCGCCTTCCGCCTTTTATCAGCCACAGTTCTCACTCGCGATCATTCAGCCTGGTGGAACACCATCAAAATCAATCGCGGCTCAAAAGATGGTCTTACCCCTGACATGCCTGTCATTACAGATCGCGGCCTTGTCGGCAAAACAACAGTTGTTACTGACCATTTGAGCATCGTGATGCTTGTTACTGATGAAGAGTGTAAAGTTGCCGTTAAAGTCGAAGGAACACGTGAACAAGGAATTGAAAGCGGCTTGAGAGCTTCTACAGGCGACTTGCAACTCTGCTTTTTAGATAAATTAGCGGACTTAAAGCCTGGACAAAAAGTTTATACAGCTGGCGTAAGCGGCGGCATTTTCCCATCAGGCATTGAAGTCGGAACAGTAAAAAGTTTCCAAGTACGTGAACTCGATGGCCAAGCAATCTTAGATCCTGCTGCTGACTTAAATAATATCGAAGATGTTTTTGTTATTGTTGGCGCGAAATAAATTTGAAGATAGGAGATAGAAAATGGAAGATGGCAGCTGTGATTTTTTATCGCAAATATCATTAAACAATTTGCTGATCTCCAGAAACAGATGACCAATGACAAAAATTTAATTCAGCCAAAGATTCCGACTTCCATTTTCTAAAAACTTTCTTTGCATTTTTTACGGTTAACTTTTTATGAAGGCTGTTTTCTCTTTTTTCTTCTTGCTCTTGCTAATTATCATCGCTCTTGTGCTTCAAGATACTTTTTCAGGGAGCATTGGCTTTTATCAAATCCACCTTTTCCTTGTCCCTGTGGTTTTTTGTTTTGGCGCGCTCATCCTTTCGTTTCCTGCAGCTTTATTTTTTGGGTTAGTCACAGGCTTATTGGAAGGATTAATGACCCTTTCTTTTCATGCTCATCGCCCAGAAATTGGCATTACCTGGTTTGTTTTCTTTTTTATAACCTGGGCCTTTTTGCTTCAATTCGCCACAGAGCTAACTGATGGAATCAGATGGGAATTACACGCTTTGGGAAGTGCTCTTTTTACAGCATCTCTCCTTATTGGAGAATGGATCTTAATCTCATGGCAACGCGATTCTTTCAGTATCAGCTCCATGACGGTTATCTTGATTGCTCTTCCCTCGGCGATTTCTTTGCTTTTAGCACCACCTCTTTATTATAGCCTTCAATTTTTATTGCTACCCAGCTATCAACGAAATGTTAGCTAGGACCTGACAACCGACAACTTTATTTTTGCCGTGCGACAAAAGTTATCACAAGCTCATCACCAAATCATCGTCTTATCAGGATTTATTGTCGTTGCTTTTTGCATTTTAATCTTCAAGCTTTGGTATGTTCAAATTGTTTGCGGCAGTCGTTATAAAGAAAAAATTAAAAATCACTCTGAGTTGACCGTCCGCTTACCAGCGGTGCGAGGCGAAATCTGTGATCGCAATGGAATTCCGCTTGTAGAAAATCGCGCTAGCCTGGAAGTTAACTTTTACCTTCCCGATATCGTTAAAGCATTTAAAGAAAAAGAAGGCTATGTTCCCATGGTGCACTACCGTGGTTTTGATCACGGAATGCCAATCAATAAGGAAGAGCCTGATATTGTCAAAATTGTTAACTCTTCGATTATTCCTCGTCTCGAAAAATTGGGTCTTGCTGGCGACTACAATACACGCAAACTTCAAATTCATTATAGGAATAATGTCGAAGTTCCTTTTTCTTATCAACAAGATCTCGATTTTGAAACGATGGCCCGTTTTAGCGAAAACAATTTAGATCTCCCTGGTGTTTCTGTCACATTGCAACCTGTCCGCCACTATGTCTATGGAGCACTTGCTTCTCACCTCTTTGGTTATGTTGGACTCCCTAAAGAGATCGATCAAAAGGAAGCCCGCCAATTTAATTTTTACGAACCAGATCTTGTCGGAAAAGCGCAAATTGAATTGGCCTATAACGACTACCTCAAGGGAACACCAGGCATCAGGGTTCTCAAACGAAATGTACATGGCCAAATTGAAGAAGAATCTCAAGAAACGCCACCAAAACAAGGTGCCACTGTTTATTTAACCATCGATGCAAGGATTCAATATATTGCAGAGCAAGCTTTACGCGTTGTCGGACGAGGAGCTGCTGTGGTCATCAATCCTAATACTGGAGAAGTTTTAGCAATGGCCTCCGTTCCGTCTTTTGACCCCAATCAATTCATCCCAGCGATTTCAAAAAAAGATTGGGATGTTCTTAGCAAAGATGAAACCGATCCTCTTACCGATCGCGCCTTGAGCGCCTATGCTCCTGGATCAACTTTTAAACTCTGCACGGCACTCGCTGGCATCCGTGCTGGCATTGAAGACCAACAATTTAGCTGTACAGGGGGAGTTCAATATGGTGATAAATTCATGAAATGTTGGGTCCTCACAGCCAAGCCACCACTGCCACCTCATGGCAAACAAGGATTAAGCGATGCGATTAAACATTCTTGCAATGCCTTTTTTTATCAATATGGCAATGCTGCTGGCATCGATCAAATTGATGCCGTTGGCACTATGTTAGGATTTGGGCAACGGACTGGATTACCTCTGAAAAACGAGGCTACAGGCATTCTACCAGGTCCAGCCTGGCTTGCCGCCAATGCGCCACGAGAACGCTGGACAGCGGGATACACTGCAAACGTCGCCATTGGTCAAGGCTTTGTTTTAGCAACACCAGTTCAAATGGCCATGACTGCCGCAACCGTGGCGAATAAGGGAACATGCTATGAACCGCTCTTGGTTGAAAAAGTCGTCGACAAAGATGGAGTAGTACTAGAGGAAAACCATCCAAAAATCCGTACGGACTTACAAAAAGAAGGCTTTACGGAAGCACAAATTGAAAAAGTTCGCCTTGGAATGCGCAAAGTAGTCAACGAAGAAGGAGGCACTGCTAGAAAAGCAAGACTGAAAGATGTCATTGTTGCTGGGAAGACAGGAACAGCACAGTTCTGGCGCGGGCGAAACAAAGACAATCACACCTGGTTCCTTTGTTTTGCTCCCTATGATGATCCGAAATATGTTGTCGCAGTTTTAGTACAAGGAGCAAAATCAGGTGGGGGCGTGGCAGCACCAGTAGGAGCTAAAATCTTAGAAGAAATTTTTGCAATGGAGGCCGGCAAAGAGGTCAAGCTTACTTCTCTCCCTCCAGCCATTGGCAATTTCAAACACATTACAAACATCGATTTTAATAACTCCAATCCTTCTAGTTTTGGGGCTGATACCGACAATGGCGATTCTCCAATGGATGCTTCTCCTCAAAGCAATCTTTCAAAAAACTCAAGTGCTACCCCTGATATTAGCGAAGAGGCAGATTCTCAAGGCCGCGTCAAAAATAGACCTCGCGAACAAGGTGGCCTTCAAAAATTCTTTAACTTCTTAGGTGGCGGGCGCTCTGCTGCCAAAAATAGAATGACACCTTAACAAGGATGCACTCGATGAGTAGGTCTATTCTTTAAAAGAAGCTGAAGTTAAACTTGAATTCAAAGCTAAAGGAATTAATGGATTGCGATGTATGAACTGCTAATATCCGGGTTAACTCCTTTTGAAACCTAAAAACGTGAATGAAAATGAGAAAGTTTGCGTAAGGAGTCTGATTTAAAACTGGTTGTTGTAAGGCCGTGGCTAACCTGCACGGTTAGTGAGACATTAGAACGCCTCAACTTTAGAACAGATACTATTGCGTAAAATTTTTTATTTTCATTCACGTTTTTAGG
>CAYYAN010000041.1:0-10075 GCA_964469825.1 uncultured Chthoniobacter sp.
TGTGGATTCAGAATCACAACTGAATGCAATTTTATTTCGATCATATTTGCCTCTCGAAGCTTTTTAAATAGGCGAGATAGTGTTTCACGAGTAATGGTGAGCTTTGCTGCTAGCTCTTTTTGCGTCATGTTAAATTGAATTTCGATAGCGTGAGAAGATTCTTGAGAAGGGCAATTCTCTAAGAGCCAGTGGAGTAAGCGTGTTTCCACATCTTTAATTTGCAAGCCTTCAAGAGTTCTTACAAAAGTACAAAGATGCTTATCCATAGATGTAATCATCCTCCATGTAAGATCAGGGTTTTCTTTCTGATGTTGTTTGAATTCTTCAATAGGATTAAAATAACTTCACTCTCCTCTACGGCTTGAGCATGAGCTGGATATCCTGTAGTAGAAGCTATTGCACGCTCTGCAAAAGATTCTCCAGGGTGTAACAGGTGAATAATTTGTTCTTCCTGATTAGCATTAATTCGATGGACGTTGATGAGTCCTGATCTCAGAATGAAAAATCCAACAACGGGATCGTGCTGCCGGAAAAGATATTCATTTCGTGCTAATATACGAGTGCTGCAATAGCTTGCAATACGCTTTAAATATTGCTCTGGCAATCCCTTGAAAATAGAAGCCTGTGAAAGAGAGTAACAGATGGCCTCTCTCTTTAATTGTGCAATAGTTTCTATTTTTGCAATCATTATTTAAAAATAATGCCGTTTTGTGACTTAAGTCACAAACTAAATTCTCTCTACTTGTGATGGATGTTTTTTTTGAAAAAATTTTTCCATTATGTTAAAAGCACGCACCATTGAAATCATCAAATCAACAGCTCCGATTTTAAAAGAACATGGAGAAACGCTAACGCGCCATTTTTATAAAAGGATGTTCACACATAATCCTGAAGTAGCGGCTTTTTTTAACCCAACCAATCAACATGCTGGCCTTCAACAAAAAGCTCTTGCAGCTGCAATTTGTGCTTATGCAGCAAACATCGATAATCTTGCAACTCTCGGCGGAGCTGTTGAACTCATTGCGCAGAAGCATGCTTCGTATAGAATTTCGGCAGAGCAATATCCCATTGTTGGAAGTAATCTTCTAGCCTCAATACGAGAAGTATTAGGAGAAGGAGCTACTGATGAAATTATTAATGCGTGGGGAGAGGCCTATGGAATGCTGGCTGATATTCTCATTGCTCGAGAAAAACAAATTTATATAAACCAAGCTGCAGCAAAGAATGGATGGGAAGGTTTTAAGCTCTTTCGAGTAATAAAAAAAGAAGCAGAGAGCAAAACAATCACTTCTTTTTATCTTAAACCAGTGTCTGACAAAAATCTTCCATGCTGTGAGCAAGGTGAATGTGATGAAGGTGTTCCTTTATTTAAAGCTGGTCAATACTTAACTGTAAGAATGCCTCACCCAAAAACTGGAACTACTATGCGCAATTACAGCATTTCTAGTATGCCAGGGGAAAATTATTTTCGAATTAGTGTCAAAAAAGAATCCGATGGTTTTGTTTCAAATGCCTTACATCAACAGATCCAGGAAGGAGATGTTATTGAGATAGCTCCTCCATGTGGTGATTTTTTATTCGAAACAACAAAAGATAAGAAGCGGCCTCTTGTTTTTATTTCTGGAGGAATTGGTATTACTCCTGTTCTTAGTATGCTCTTAACCGCATTGCAGGAGGATTCCAAGCGGCCCATTTATTTTATTCATGGTGCACTCAATAGTCGAACACATGCCTTTCGAGACCTTGTTAATGAATTAGGATCTCAACATCCTCGTATCAAGATTCATTATTGTTATAGCGATGCAACTCCTGAAGATCGGCTCAAGCCTACTTTTCACAGTGAAGGCTTTATTGATTCAGCCCTTTTAGAAAAGTTATTACCAGAGCAAGATGCCGACTACTACTTTTGTGGACCAAAGCCATTCATGGCTCTGATTTATCAACATCTTCTAAAATGGAATATTCCAACATCTCAAATTCATTTTGAGTTTTTTGGACCTAACCAGGATATTTCATCCCTCTCTACTGCGAAAGCCGGGAAGTCCGATGGCTGCTGCGTTAGACTTGAATTTTGATCAGGACAGTATGGACTCATACAGCCCTGATAAAAATCCTGCGTCTGCCTTGCCCCATCAGCCTTCGCGGCTTTCTCGTCACGAGAGTGATGAAATATCCCGGTTAAACAAGAGTTGGAAACGGCTTCTTAAAGTAGGTTTATCTTGGCGCTGATAATAGGCAATCAAGAAAGTCAATAAACAAGTGCAGGAGAGACCGTCGCTTCAAGTTTATTTTGCAATATCAACTGCTGAGCAGCAGTCTTATTGGGGAAGAGCAGCTGCACTTGCTCTTCTACTGCGGTTCTCACAGCATCGACGACAATTTGAGTGCTGCGCTCAATTTCAATGTTGACGAAATCACCCACTTGTTTTTCTGAAAAGGTGGTGCAGCGTAGTGTTTCAGGGATAAGCCAAACTTCAAAATAATTTTTTTCTTTGTTGATTTCACTTACAGTGAGACTTGCACCATTAATGGCTAAAAAGCCTTTGCTAAAAATATAACGCATCCATTTTGGTTCTATTTCAAACCTTACCATCCAATTGTTAGGTGGTTTTTGAATTTCAATAATTTTGGCGCGACAATCAACATGGCCTGATAAAATATGACCTCCCACTTCTGCTCCCTCTTTGGCTGAGCGTTCGACGTTGACTTGAGATTCTGCCTTTGCATCTGCCAAGGTCGTTATTTTCAGGCTCTGTAGCATGATGTCAAAATCGACGAGGCCTTGATCATGAATTTTGCTAACAGTTAAACAGACTCCATCAACAGACACACTCGCTCCGATGACGAGGCCTTTACAAAATTCTGGAGTCAATTTGAGTGTGATCGTACGCAAGCCATCGAGGTCGTTGCAGGCACTTATTGTAGCAACTTCTTGTACGATTCCGGTGAACATGAGCGTAGGTTACAGGCTGCTTACCATCCCTGAATGACACTTCCTTCAAAAAGTTTCTGAGCTTGTTCTAAGACTTCGGCACTCTGATATGCTTTGACAAATTCTTTTACGCTTTTTTCATCTTTGTTATCTTCACGAGCAACGATAACATTGACGTAAGGAGAATCTTTTTCTTCTACAAAAAGTCCATCACGCGTTGGGAGTAGATTGATTTGAGTGGCATATGTTGTATTGATGATGGCTATCTCAACATCTTCGAGAGAGCGTGGTAATTGGGCTGCCTCGAGTTCGATAAATTGAAGATGCTTCGGATTGTTGACGATGTCGAGAGGGGTTGCTGTTAGTCCAACATTTTCTTTTAAGGTAATGAGCCCTTGTTTTTGGAGCAAGAGCAGTGCGCGACCAAGATTAGTGGGATCGTTGGGTAGGGCGATCTTGGCGCCATCAGGAAGTTGATCAAGTTGCTTAATTTTTTGAGAATAGCCTGCAAGTGGAAAAACAAAAGTATTACCAATAGGAGTAAGATGATATGCATGGTCTTTGATTTGAGAGTCGAGGTAAGGCTTGTGCTGAAAAACATTAACATCGATGCTTCCATCGTTAAGAGCAATGTTAGGAGTTGTGTAGTCCGAGAAGGTGATGATCTGAACAGTCAGATCATATTTTTCTTTAGCTATCTTAGCAGCTGTTTCCATGAGCTCTGATTCGCGACCGCTGATGACACCTACTTTTAAAGTGTGATCTTCTTTTTTGCGTTGGCAAGCGGTGAATGTTAAAGCGGCGAAGAGAAGTGCGGTGAGGAGTTGGAGTGATTTCATGGAGAAATTTAATAAGGTGACCGTTTCATATGGGAAAATATTATTGAAGGAATGCACTGCAAATCATACGGTAAGGACTATGAAAATAAAAACCATAACAACTTTCATTATAGCATTGCTAATCAATATAGCCAGTGGCGCAACCGGCATTGATATTCCAAAAAACGATCTGCCAAAATTAAATCCTATCACTGTTGAAGAATATGTGATTTTTTTAAATGCTGTTGCCAGCTCAAATAATATTAAATGCCATTCATTATATGATCAAAGTCTAGAAAGTCAAATAAGTTGCTTTTACCAAGATGGTCATTGGATTTATCAACCCTCTATTGAAGCTGATAAAGATGCTCCACTTAATTTAGATGAAGAAAAGGAAAAGTGCTATCGAGAGTGGATTGAGGATGTGGCTGCTTCAATCGTAAAATACAACACCGATAGTAGCTCGTTCATTCCACAAGAAAGATCTCTTGATGAGCGACAGGAAAAAAACTCTCCACTGATGATGTGGCTCTTTGGATCGGGCAGTGATAAAACACCAAGGCAGGAACAAGCTGATCAAAGAAGAGCAGGAAATAGAGAAACCTATAATAATAGCCAAGCAGCTGTTGCAAGCGCTCAAAGAGATTTACAAGCTAAGGAAGAGGACAGAAATTCAACAAGACAGTCGGCAGAAGGAAGAGGACCCATTGCTAGCCGTGTAGAAGCAGTTAGGCCGTACATGGGTATTGGAAGTGGGATGGCAACCTTGACTCCTAATCCACAAGATGATCGAGTTATGGCAGCTGTTCAAGTAGGTGCAGAAGTAGTAGCGCTGGGCGAACAATACCATGCTCAGTCTCGTCTTCCAGCGAAGGAAGAAGCTGTAAAAAAACAGCAAGAAGTAGTGACTCAAGCTATACGAGAACGTGACGAGGCTGCTGCGAGAGTAGCAGCAGATGCAGCAGCAGATGCAAAATCTTCATCGAAGGGGTGGTTCTGGTAGTAGGAGTTCCTTATTTCACATTTTTGTGGTTTCAAAAAATTCCTTTCCACCCTTCAACTTCGCAAAACGATTCAGCGATGGTCCACCTTTTTTACGAGGTAATGTCCTATACTCTGAATTACCTGTACCAATAAAATCAAAATTAAAACCGTTATCAACATGACCATGGCATCAAAGCGCTGATATCCATAACGGATGCCGATGTCTCCTAAGCCGCCACCTCCGATGGCTCCTGCCATAGCTGAATAATTGACTAATGTGATCATGGTGATGATGACGCTATTCAAAATGCCAGGTAATGCTTCTGGCAAAAGAATTTTAGTAATGATTTGAAAAGGGTTTAAACCCATGGCTTGAGCAGCATCCATGAGGCCGAAAGGGATTTCCATTAAGACTCCCTCAACGAGGCGTGCCATAAAAGGAATAGCAGCAACCGTAAGTGGTACAATCGCAGCGGTCGTTCCGATGCTAGTGCCAACAATGAAGCGAGTGAAGGGAATGATAGCGACAAGAAGAATGATGAAAGGAATAGAACGGCCTGCATTAATAACCATCTCAAGTATCTTATGAAGGTGTGGAAGAGGCAATATTTGGCCTGGGCGTGTGATATGGAGGATGACTCCAAGGATTAACCCAAGGAAAGAGGCGATGAGTGTAGAGAAAAAAACCATGAACATGGTTTCTCCTAAAGCTGCAATGAGCAGTTTAATCATTGGTTCTGACATAGCCTAAGACTTCTAATTGAATGTTATTCTGAATAAAAAATTGTTGAGCAGCTTTGCATTGATGCTGTGTTCCAAAAAGCTCTGCAAGGAGATAGCCGAATTTGAGGCCTCCTGCATATTCGACATCAGCGCTGAGAATACTGATATCAATATTAAAAAAGCGACAGGCTTCTGAGATGAGTGGTTTATCGACCGTGTTACCAGTGAATCCAAGTTTTACTAAAGGATAGCTATGATCACACGGCGTTCGTTTCATGCGGACCAGATACTCGTCAGGAATTTTAAGATGAAAGGTTGCATTAATAAATTCACGAGCAATCAATGTCGTAGCATTACTAAAAAAAGAGGTGACGCTTCCTCGTTCGACTAACTGACCTTGATCCAGAATGGCTACTTCATCGCAAATAGCTTTAATGACATCCATTTCATGTGTGATGAGCAAGATTGTGAGTCCTAATTTTCGGTTGATTTCTTGAAGGAGGTCCAAGATAGAACGTGTTGTTTTAGGATCTAAAGCAGAAGTTGCTTCATCACAGAGAAGTACTTTGGGAGAAGGCGCCAAGGCTCGAGCAATAGCAACACGTTGTTTTTGACCTCCAGAAAGCTCTGAAGGGTAGGCAGCAGCTTTATCTCCCAGGCCTACTAATTGAAGTAGTTCTCCAACTCGTTGCTTGATTTCTTTTTTAGAATGCCCTGTTAATTCCAATGGCAATGCAATATTTCCAAAGACAGTTCGTGAAGAGAGTAAATGAAATTGTTGAAAAATCATTCCCATTTTTCGACGTGCCTCAGCTAATTCTTGACGATTGAGATGCATGAGATTCATCCCATCAACAATGATAGAGCCTTGGTCGGGGCGTTCGAGAAGATTGACAACGCGGATTAACGTGCTTTTTCCAGCTCCAGAAGCCCCAATAATTCCCATGATTTTTCCAACAGGAACATGAAGATTAATATTTTGAAGGGCAGAGACAGTATGAGAGGCAGATTGATACTCTTTATAAATGCCGTTGAGTTTGATCATGGGAAGAGAAGCTAGAGGCTGGAGAGAAAGCAGAGTAAATGGTAAAGAGTAAGGGGTGAAGAGTAAAAGAGACTTTGCTTACTTGTTTTGTATTTTTAAAAGAGTTGTTGCTGGTGCCTCGGGGATCAAGATGGGATTTTGCATGGATGCAGGGACTAAGAAAAATTGGCCAGGAGAGAATGTTTTGGTGCCGCAGCGAATGCATCCTGTGAGGCAGGTGATCAAGGAAAAACTATTTTCTGTATTGGCAAGGCGTGGTTTATCGAGTTGCCATTTTTCTATTTTGAAATAAGAACAGTCAGCAATGGTAGGAACATCGTTAGGCTGAATGCTTGGCTCATAGTCTTCAAAATTGATTGATGCCATCGACTCTGCAAGGTGTAGTTTACGAGGCTTACCATCAAGCCCTTTGCGATTCCAATCAAAAACCCGATACGTTGTGTCACTGTTTTGTTGAATTTCAGCAATCATAATTCCTTTTCCAAGTGCATGAAGGCGACCGCTGGGCAGGAGCATACTCTCTCCAGTATGGACAGGAATTTGATGCAGTGTCGAACTAACTTTTCCTTTGTGTAATGCTTGTTCAAATGTTTCACGAGTGATGACACGACGCAATCCCGCATCAATTGTGGCTCCTGGATCAGCTTCTAAAATATACCAACATTCTGTTTTAGGTTCGCCTCCAAGTTCTTTAGCTACAGCTTCTGGAGGGTGAACTTGAAGTGAGAGCTTTTCAGTAGCATCAAGAAGCTTGCAGAGGAGAGGGAAGCGCTGGGAGGGATTTTTTAAGTGGATGGTGCCAAAAACTTTTTCGCGATACTCTTGCCAAAGTTCGTGCAATGTTTTTCCTGCGAGAAGCCCCTCTACAACAATGCTCTGGGCTTCAGCTCGATCAACGATAGACCAAAGTTCTCCAATTTTTTTTTCTGGAGGAAGCGAAAAATGAAAAGAAGTTTCCAACCGACGCCCTCCCCAAGGACGCTCCATGAAAATTGGTTGGAAAGTGATGGGATCAGTGAGCATGGCTACAATGCGAATAAAAAGGAGAAGGAAATAAGATATCTCTTTCTTTGATGAGAAGCAAATAGAAGGAGAAATTTTTTGACATGAGACTTTCGTAGTTATAAATTCCTCCGCTTTCAAACTCTTTTATGAAGCTTTCCCTCCACTTTTTCCTCGCGTTCTTTTTTGCATCTTTTTCTTGTTCTCTTTTTGGAGAGACGTCAGAAAGTGAAATATCAACTTCTCCATTAATGATGTTCAGTAGTGAAAGAAAAAATCTTGTTAACGAGGGAAAAAGAGAAATTCAAGAGAATGGGGAGAGAGATCACAGAGATCGAACGGATTCTAATATTGATGATTCTTCTACCTTGGAACAACGCGGAAATCTTACTGCTGCTGAAGGTATGCAGGAGCAAAAAGCTAGACTAAAACAATGGCAACAGCGAATTGCTCGTTCAGTTTTTGAGAATGAGTTCAATCTTTTTTTAGAATCTTACCAGGGTGATAAAAATAATCTTTCTCCGCAGCAAATAGCTTCTTTGTTAATCGAGGTTAAAAATAAACAAAAAGATCAATTCATCAAGGAAGGAATTAGTGAGAGTAATATGATGGATCGTCTTTATGAATTAGCAGAGCAGAAAGCGGGTGGAGAAGGAAGTAATGAATTTGTTTTTAAAACGTTCGATGAATCTTTAGAGGGCTTTCAACAGACTCATGCTTCTATTGGCAGTAGTTATACTGCTGCTCCTGCTAGTATCACAAAACGTCCAGAAGATCAGGCTTTAGAATTGATCCATGCTGCTAAAACTTCACCTTTCTTTTCTAAAATTTTTCAACCCAAAAGAATCAAGTGGTGTTTAGCATGGGCGGATTCTAGAGGTTATTCCGAAGAAGTAAGCCAGCAGATTCAAGATTTGGCAAGTAGAGATGAGGTCTCTTTCGGCTCACGCCAAGAGGAAAAAAATAGAGATGAGGTCTCTTTTGGTTCACGCGAAGAGGAAAAAAATCAATATCAAGCCTTGTATAGGATTGAAGGAGTTAACGCGTTAGAGACTGCTTTTACGAAACTTCTTCGAGAGCGAAGAAAAGAACTTCAAGACGCTGCCTTCAATGGTCCTAACGAAGTTGCTAATTTACTCATGATGGTTAGATTGCAATTTCATAGCGTAGTTGATTCAGAAGAAAATATTATCGAAAAGGATCGTTTCCTACTCTCCCTTGCAACAGCTCAAGGAGATCTCGTTAAAGATGCCTTCTGTTATTACATTTTTGATCAGTCTCTTAACCAAATACGAGAAGCACAAGACCACCAAACAGGGACAGATCGAAAACTTTCTGATCCTGAACTTGCAGAACAGCTCATTCAGGCAGTTAAACAATCGTCATTTATTACAACTCTTCCTGTAGAACAGCGCTTATCTTATTGTCAGGGTTGGGCACGTTCTCGGTTAGCTAATGAAGAGCTTCTTAATCTTATTCATAGTAAGTGGAACCAGTAGTCTATACCCATGACGAATGATTTTTAGGAATTTCTACTGGTTGTTTTTGCCTCTGGCTGCGTTGTCCTTGCTTACGGTATGTACGCATAGCATCTCGCTCAGAGCGCCTTGCCAGAGATGAAAACTCCTACGTATCATTTTCCTAAAAATTATTTCTCGTGGGTATATCATTTTTGTTTTTTCATGACAAAGGGAAAGCTACTCATCTATGATGAAGAATGCTTGCTGTGACTACAAACCAAACATTGACACAAACATCGATACCTCTCTCTTCAGTGCCAGCACTGGCTTCCAAAGAAAAAAAATCATTCCCATCTATTCTGGGTAGTGCTCTGCTTCAATGTTTTTATCATAGCAAGCAAACGCTTGCCTTCATCGGCAATGTTACGCTTGGGCTTTTTCAATGGAAAAAATTTCGTTGGATCGATTGCTTGGTGGAGATGCAGCAGTGTTGGTTGTCTTCAATTCCCATTGTGAGTTTGATTAGTTTTTTAGTTGGTGTGATTTTGGCGTTTCAATCGGCCATTCAACTGCGGCAGTATGGTGCTGGGATTTTTGTAGCTGATCTTGTGGGACTTGCCGTAGTCCGGGAAATGGGGCCAATGATGGCGGCAATTGTAGTGGCTGGAGGTACAGGAGCTGGCTGTGCTGCTGCGCTTGGAAATATGCGCGTCAATGAAGAGGTTGATGCTTTGGAAACATTGGGAATTTCTCCTGTTGATTTTTTAGTACGCCCTCGTCTGATTGCTGTTACAATCATGCTTCCCATCCTAACGCTCTACGCTAATTTGTTAGGAATTTTAGGAGGGCTTTTTGTTTCTTCAACTCTCCTGAGTATTCCTGCAAGCGCTTATTGGATTGAAACGCAAAATCGTGTCGGTGTAACCGATGTTTCTATTGGTATCATCAAAAGTTTTGTTTTTGGTATCATCATCGCACTTGTTGGTTGCTGGCGAGGGATGCAG
The DNA here is from genome assembly GCA_964469825.1 of uncultured Chthoniobacter sp. Classification (GTDB taxonomy): domain Bacteria; phylum Verrucomicrobiota; class Verrucomicrobiia; order Chthoniobacterales; family UBA6821; genus CAIWMF01. Next base: position 9,969 of record CAYYAN010000041.1, read on the forward strand.
TGTGGACGCGATACAGCAGGTGTTGGGATAGCGACCTCTTCGGCCGTTGTAACAAGCATCATGCTCATTGTGCTTGGTGATGCTCTTTTTGCGGTCATCTATAATGC
>CAYYAN010000042.1:0-9935 GCA_964469825.1 uncultured Chthoniobacter sp.
AAGGTGAATCAAAATGCAATAAGAACGTTCTGATTCAGGAGAGAGTGGTTCTGAAGACAAAGAAAACAAATTCATGATTAAAGTGTAAAAATTAAGAATAAAATGGAAAGTAGTCAAAGTTAACTTTTACTCATTGATTAAAGTATCAAGTTTATTCTAAACTCCTCAAACGTTAAACATCTAAACATTTTTATGTACGATCGCAGAGTAGTTATCACAGGCCTTGGTGTTGTTACCCCCGTGGGGAATGATGTCGCAACTTTTTGGAAAAGTCTCACAGAAGGACGCAGTGGCATCCATCGTTATGAGGCATTCAATTCTGAAGGTTACGATTGTAAAATTGGAGGAGAAGTTAAAGGCCTCGATTTAGTCGCTGCTTTTAAAACGCCTAAAGAAGCACGTCGTGCGGATCGCTTTACTCAGCTTGCGATGGCTGCTTCTAAGATGGCTATGAATGATTCTGGTATTGATCTTGAGAAAATTGATCTTGATCGCTTTGGAGTCATGATTGGAAGCGGTATTGGCGGTCTACAAAGCATGGAAATGGAAACGAAACGGCTTTATGAAAAAGGCCCTTCCCGCGTTTCGCCATTTACGATTGCAATGATGATTAGCAATATGGCAAGCGGCTTGGTTTCCATGGAGTTTGGATTGCGTGGACCCAATATGGCTATTGTGACAGCCTGTGCTACAGCAAATCATTCAATTGGAGAAGCGTGGCGCATTATCAAATTTGGTGATGCGGATGGCTTTATTGCTGGTGGAACAGAGGCAACATTATCGCCAATTGGTATTGCAGGATTTGCAGCGATGAAAGCTTTGAGCACACGGAATGACGAACCTGAAAAAGCCTCTCGTCCTTTTGATCGAGATCGCGATGGATTTGTGATGGGAGAAGGAGCAGGGATTTTAGTGATTGAAGAGTTGGAGCATGCTAAGCGTCGAGGCGCTCCTATTTATTGCGAGTTGGTTGGCTATGGGTTGAGTGCTGATGCCTATCATATGACTGCTCCACTTCCAGAGGGAGAGGGAGCTAGTCGCTGTATGAAGATGGCTTTGAAGCATGCAAAATTAAACCCTGAGAATATTGATTATATTAATGCTCATGGAACTTCAACGCCGATTGGAGACCTTTGTGAAACAAAAGCAGTTAAACAAGCCTTTGGGCAACACGCTTATAAAGTTCCCGTCAGTTCTACTAAATCGATGACTGGACATCTTTTAGGAGCTGCTGGTGGAGTCGAAATGGCTGCTTGTGTATTAGCAATTAAGCATGGTGTGATTCCGCCAACAATCAATCTTGATAATCCAGGTGATGGATGTGATCTCGACTACGTTCCTAAAGTTGCTCGTGAAATTAAAGTTCGTGCTGCTATGAGCAACTCGTTTGGTTTTGGAGGTCATAATGCAACCCTCGTTGCAAAAGAGTTCATCTAGAAATTATTAAAAATACTAGTTTGTAAACAGGGTATTAATAAAGTCCCATAAGTAGTGTATTGTTAAGCCTCCTGCCGCGAGGCCAACAACAACACCTATTCCAAAAGCAGGAATCAAAGGAACTCCTGCGTATGTGGCAACACTGCAGCCAGTAGATATGCCAAAACAAAACGCAGTTGTGCCAGCAGCATATCCTATAATTGCTTTGATCGATTTTCGTTCTATAGGATGTTTTGTAGGAGGAGCAGCTTGCAGAAGATCAGTTTTCTCGTTTTTTGCATTGCATCGAATATCATTTTTTCTAAAACACTCTAATGTTGAGAGCGAGCAATTTTGAGTCTCAGAATCATGAGAAGAGAGCAGAGCTGTTTGATACTGTTCGTTGGAGTTGAATGCTACCTCATCAGTGTCCTGACTTTCTTTTGAATAAAAATCTTCGACAGTGTTAGGCGTTTTTTGGAGCTCGTCATCTTGGGTGCTTTTAATCAAAGTCTGCTCAGGGTCATTAAAAGTTTGGGAGATTATTTCATGATGAGAAAAAGATTTTTTTTCATCGATTATTGGAACTGCAGTAAGCGTATGCAGTGTCATAACAATGAATGAAAAAAAGGAGATATTATTTTTACTTAATTTGTAGATCTTCATTTAGTAATTATTTTTGCATGGAGTTGTTGTAGCGAAAGCAAAAGGACTAAGAACATCCACTTGATTTCATTTAAGCTGGAATTTTTCTCTGACTCTCGCATCAAGACTGCAAGATGATCTGCAGCCAGCTGACCATTAGTGAGTCTTTCGAGCTCTCTGGGAAGATATTGGGTAAGCTCCCTAAATATTGGTTGTTGAAGCCAGTCATGAAGTGGAGGATTAAAACCTCGTTTTGGTCCTATGACAGCTTGAGGTCCAATTTGATCTTGGAGAAATTTTTTAGGTGGATGAGTGAATCTCTCCTCGCAAGGCATTCCATGAACTGCTGCAACAAAGCGATGGTCAACCATTGGGCTTCGGAGCTCCAAGCTGTGAGCCATGCCACAGAGATCTGATTTTCTCAAAATATATTCAGGAAGATAGTTAAGGCGGTCACATTCCAGCATCCAATCGCGTGGAGCTAGCCCAGAAGACGGGAGGCGCCAATAGTTCGATTGCACAGTTAGATCAGGCTGTAAAAAGGCTCGTGTGAGAGGATCAAGGGCAGAAAAACGAAGGGCATAAGCTTCTTCCCAGCCAAGTTGATAACTAAGAAGAAGGCGTCGTAAGCGGCCGCTATGTGAGGTCTTGAGACAAGGCTCAGATGAAGACCAGCGCATTTTCTTTTTGGAATAACGAGGTAAGAGTCGAGCTGCACGTTGGTGTACAGCATAACGTTTGTAGCCTGCAAAGAGTTCATCACCTCCGTCACCGGCAAGAGCAACGACAATTTCTTGAATGGCTGCTTGGCATAAGTACCACGTTGGAACGGCAGAAGGATCAGCAAATGGTTCGTCGAGCGTTGCAATAATGTTTGGAGCATCTGTTGCGTTCATCAGGATCGGAAGCGCTTGGTGTTTAATCCCGAGACGTCGTGCAATTTCAGCTGCAGCGGTCGATTCGTCATAGCGAGGATCGTCGGGAAACGTTGCTGTGAATGTTGTGAACTCAGTGAGTTTGCCGCTTTGTGCAACAGCAGTAGCAATAGCTTGCGAATCGAGACCGCCGCTAAGAAAAATCCCTAGAGGACGATCGGAAACAAGTCGCTGCTCTACCGCTTCATGAAAAAGAAAGGAGGTGTCGCTTTTTTCGGGAATGAGGTGCCAATATTCTTCGGGATGACCAATTGAAATTATGCCTTGGTTGAGCTTGATGGTCAGACGATGTGCTGCTGGAAGTTTGTAAATTCCTTCAAAAATGGAAAGAGGAGAGGGAATGTAACGATGAGTGAGGAAGGCATCGATAGCATGAGGATTAAAGTGAAGATGTTCTTCAGGCCCTTGGAGGGAAGCTAAAGCACGGGCGCTGCTCGCAAAAGAAAAAGAATTTTTTCCAGGACGATAGAAGAGTGGTTTTTCTCCCAAGCGATCGCGTGCCAGGAAGAGTTGTTCGCGCCGCAAATCAAAAATGGCAATCGCAAACATGCCACGAAGATGATCAATGATCGCTTCTCCCCATTCTTCATAACCGTGCAAAATAAATTCTGTGTCAGAGTATCCTGCGAAGCAATGGCCGTGCTGCCTCAATATTTCAGCCTCTGACTCCCATCCGTAAATTTCCCCATTGTAAACAATCCAAACAGAACCGTCTTCATTTTGCATTGGTTGTGCGCCGGCTGTAGAGAGATCGCGAATACTGAGGCGTGTTTGTAAAAGAGCTCCTGTGCCATGCTCGGAAGAGTGCCATTTTTTTTGTTCGTTATAAGCAAAATAGCGAAGCCCTGATCCATCGGGGCCACGTGAGCGAAGTGCTTCTCTAGTTGCATTCAGGCGATCGGGAGAGAGTGTCTGTTGATGAAAAATGCCAGCAATGCCGCACATAAGAGTAGAGATTCAGGTTACAAGTTGCAGGTTGCAGAAAAAGACATTAACCATAAATAATCGGTTTTGTCTAAAATAACAGTCTGCAATAAAAATAGAAAAGCTGCTTTTGCTTTGTAGATCTGCTTTAATATTTCAACTCTGTTCGGATCAATAAAAGCTATTCTTATTTGAAATGAAATAATCATCTTGGAGTGCAATGATAAACAATCTAAAAAACAGAGAGAATTTAATTTTCTTTTTTGTGTTCTTTTGTGATTAAATTTTTTGATGGTTTTACAAAAAAAAACAGCGCCAAACATCGTCTATTTTGATCTCGAGACGCAATTAACTGCGAACGATGTAGGAGGTTGGTCAAAGAAGGCAGATATGAAAATTTCTGTTGGTGTGACCTACAGTACCGCTTCAGGAAAATATGAAATTTTTAGCGAACAGCGAGTGCCACAATTAATAGACACATTGAGTAAGGCTGATTTAGTTGTCGGTTATAACAATCGTCGTTTTGATTATGAAGTCTTGATGGGCTATACCATTCTTGATTTGCAACATCATCTTCCAACGCTTGACCTGCTCGAGGTCGTTGAAAAGGCTGCAGGGCATCGGCTTTCTTTGGATGCGATTGCTCAGGCAACGCTCGGAGTTGGTAAGACGGGAGATGGCCTCGATGCGATTCGCTGGTGGCGCGAAGGAAAAATTTTAGAGATTGCGGAATATTGTTGTTTTGATGTGAAGGTTACCAAAATGGTTCATGAATTTGCACAGACTCATGGAGAACTTCATTTCTTGGACCGGTTTGCGCAAAGGAAAACTTTGAAGATCAATTTATGAATGAACTGTTGCGCAAAAACATATTGCTTTGGTTGGCGTTGGTTTTTTGTTTTGGTTTTAGTCTGATTGGGGCTCGATGGGGAAAGGTTGAGGATTGGAATCCTGATCAGATGGCCTTCCGTTCAGTTCCGAATAATCTCATGGTGGGCGATTATCTTAAGCCGCCTCTCACTACCTATGCAGCGCGCCTCTTAATTCTCAATCCAGTTGATTGCATTATGAAAGGCTTACTTCATACAGAGGATAAATTGAGGCTAGAAGTGAGAGTATTAGGTGTTCGCGTTCTTACCACTTTGTACCTCTGTGTTGCGGTAGCGTTGGTCTATTTTTCTATTCTTCAATGCAGTGGTAAAGTTGCTGCCTCAGCAATAGCCCTAATCATGGGTACAAGTGCTGGATTAATAAACTATACACATTATGGCACCGCTGATATGCCACTCGTTTTTTGGATGGTGGCTTCTTTTTCTTGTGCTTTCTATGGGGTCTGTTCAGGGCGTCTTGTATTTGAAATTGCCGCTGGTCTGCTTGCTGGTCTTTCTGCCGCTTGCAAGTACAATGGGCTTGGTGTTGCAATGGCAATTCCTGTATTTTTTTTGCTTCAAGATGGGCCTAGAGCGTTGCTGAAAAAAAATCTTTGGCTTGCAGGTCTCTCTGTTCCTGTCGGTTTTATTCTTGGATGCCCAGGTGCAATCTTTGATCAAAACCATTTTGTGCAGGACTTTCTTTACAATCTTTATACAACTCCTGTCTATGGTGGAGATACTTCTCATATGGGGTATGGTCCCTTTCTTTACTATATTCCAAGTATCTTAGGATGGCCTGTTAGTATCTTGCTGCTTTGCTGTCTTATTGCCTCCATTTTTTTGCTTGCGTTAGGGCGTTTAAAAAAAGAGGAAGCCCTTTTCTTAGTAGCCGCTCTTGCCGTTTTTGCATTTTACTTTGTGACTATCGGGAGATTTCCAAGAATGGAAATGCGTTTTGTCATGCCTGTTGCTCCATTTTTGCTGATGGCTGCTGCTCCTGCACTCTCAAGAATGAATAAGCGGTTTCTTGCAGTGATCATCGTTCCTCTTGTGGCTTATAATCTTGTCTGTTGTCTCTTTGTCGGATGGCGTTTTTTAGCTGATCCAAGAATGGAAGTTTGCAGCTGGGCCGAAAAAAATTTCAAACCAGGAGATGTTATTGAAAGTAGCTACTCTCCCTATTGGAATGACCTCATCCCAGGAGTGAAGGTCATTCATATGCCTCTCTTTTCAGGGCACACAGAACAATTTAAAAAAATTTTTGGAAACAATGAGGTCATTTCAAAAGGATTATTGAAATTTGCTCGAGATCCTTCCCTTGAGGTTTTCACGCGTGAAGCTTTAGAGAGACGTAATCCCGATTATGTTACTTTCTCTTTTTTTGCTGTGCCTTGTTCTGGTGATTTGTTTGTAAAAAAGTACTACGAGGATCATATTGCCGAAAAACTAGGCTATCATATTATTTGGCAAAAAAACTGTTGGACTCCTCCGCAATGGGCTTATCCCTCATTGGTTGATTTTATAGTACCCACGATGTATGTCTTGAAGAAAAATTAAATCAGAAAATTCATCGAAATTAACTTTACTGCTGAGCATCGACTCACTATGCTCTCAAGATTCCATCCATGGCAAAAGAAGAAGCAATTACAACAGAGGGAGTGATTATTGAAGTTCTCCCAGGTACAATGTTCCGTGTGAAACTTTCTAATGGTCACATTGTTTTATCTCACATCTCTGGAAAGATGAGAAAACATTTTATTCGTATTGTTCCTGGAGACAAAGTAACAGTCGAAATGTCTCCTTACGATTTAACGAAAGCTAGAATTATTTTTAGAACTGCTTAATAAAGCTTATGAAGACTCCAAGCTCTGATGTCTTGCGCAAGGCTCTCAAGCTAGTTGAGGAAATTGAGAAGATCGACCAACAAATATATGATCTCTTGGAGACTGCCAAAAATGAAAAGCAAGTAGTCTCAAAAAAGAAAATAAAAGCTAATGAGGTATCTCATCATGAGCAGCAAACACTTTTAATGGATGATACTAGTGTTGAGACATTGAGTGCTGTTGAGTTACAGACACCTGACATCAAGGAAGAATCAAGCGAACAAAGTTGCTGTTTGTTTTAGGAGTAAGCAAACATTATAACATGACGAAAGGGATTGTTGAGATTTCAAATCTAGCCCAACTTTTTTCAAAAGCTGGTGATGTTTGGAAGAAGCAACCTGCTTTTGCGACACGGAATCGGGGAAAAATATTTGAGATGGTCAGTTATGGCTCTTGGTGGGATCGAGTCTTATCACTTGCTACCGGACTCATCGAATTGGGAGTGAAGGCGAAGGATCATATCGGATTACTAAGTGATAATTGCTTTGAGTGGATTTTGATTGATGCAGCGATACAATGTTGTGGTTCTGTAAATGTGCCGCGAGGAAGTGATATCACCTCTGCAGAGATGGCCTATATTATTGCTCATGCAGATGTGAAGATTCTTTTTTTAGAAAGTCAAAAACTTTTAGATCAGTGGCGATCCTTGAAAGAAAAGCCATCAGCTTGTTCTCGTATCATTATGATGAAAACGAAAGAGCAAACTGGAGTTTTTGTAGAGCCCGTTGCTGGTGATAAAAAGCAAGAAGTTATGACTTTGGCTTCGCTAGAGGCTCTTGGAAAGAGACTGCGTGAGGTAGGAGATCGTCGCGTGGAAGAGAGGATGGAACAGCTTCGTCCTGATGATTTGTATACAATCATCTACACTTCAGGAACAACAGGAACTCCAAAAGGGGTGCAACTAACGCATGCCTCGATCTGCTCTCAAGTAAAACATTTAGCAACGGTTTTAGTTGGCGATGCTAAGTCAAACAAATCTCTTCTTAGTCAAGAACCACTCCGCGCCCTCTCAATTCTTCCCATTTGGCATAGTTTCGAGCGTGTTTTTGAAATGTTTGTCATCAGTCAAGGAGGATGTACTTACTACTCCTCACTACGTTCATTAGCACAAGATTTAAAAGAGGTTTGTCCCAATGTGATGGCTTCAGCACCACGGCTCTGGGAAGTGCTCTATGAAAAAATTATGGCTGAAGTTAAACGGCAATCTTCTTTGAAAAAGTTTCTTTTTAATCATGTGATACAGAACGAATGGCTTGCTGCTTTGTTTCAGCGGTGGAATCTTCCACCGTTGCCTCAATTGCGAAGTGTCGTTGGAGGAGCCTTGCGTATTACAATCTCCGGTGGAGGAGCGCTTCCTCCCTATGTTGATCAATTTTTTAATCGCATTGGTATTGCGGTGCTCGAAGGTTATGGCCTTACAGAAAGTGGACCTGTGATTGCCGTGAGAACTCCAGAGCGTCTTGTGATTGGGACTGTAGGACCACTTTTGCCAGAAACAGAAATAAAAGTTATCGATCTTGAAAATGGAACAACGCTTTATCCTGATCCTGCTCTGCCTGACTTAGGGCTAAATCGACGCGGAGAAATTTGTGCACGAGGACCGCAGATGATGAAAGGATATTACAAAGATCCAGAGGGAACAGCGCGAGTACTAAGAGAAGGCTGGTTGCATACGGGAGATATTGGAGTGATGACAATGGAGTTCTTGCAGACGCCTAGTGCTGACATGTCTAGCTGTGTTGAGCCGTCGACTTCTTGCTTTACATGGCCAACAGCGGATTCTGCAAGAGCTCCAATGAAAAAGGATAAGGGACTACTCCCTATGTTGAAAATTGTGGGGCGTTGTAAAGAAACAATTGTGCTCCTTAATGGAGAAAATGTCGAACCCTTGCCGATTGAGTCACGCTTATTACAATCGCCTTTTATTGAGCAATGCATGGTTGTTGGCCAAGATCAGAAACACTTAGGAGTTCTTATTGTTCCAGCAACACAAGTTGTGAGTCAGCAGGAAAGTGATCCAGAAAAGCAGTATCAACTTTTTCAATCAGAAATTCGCCGGCTAATCAGCACAGAACATGGTTTCAAATCTTTTGAAAAAATTGGTCCGTGGCGCCTGCTTCCAAAACCATTTGAGGTTGGTCATGAATTGACAGGAACGTATAAGCTCAAGCGGCATGTGATTACGGAACGGTATCGCGAGTTAATTACTGAAATGTTTTGTCATTAATGATGGCCTACAATAAATTAGAAACTATGCAAATCTACATTGATGGAGAGTTTTTCTCGGAGCAAGAAGCGAAGATTTCTGTTTTTGATCATGGGTTGCTATACGGTGATGGCGTGTTTGAAGGAATCCGTTTTTATAATGGCAAGATTTTTTGTGGTGATGAGCATCTGGAGCGCCTCTATCACTCTGCTCACGCGATTTTATTAGAGATTCCTTTGAATGTTGCAGAGATGAAAAAAGCAGTCGAGGAGACGGTGCAGCGCAATCAACTTTCTGATGGTTATGTGCGTTTGATTGTTACACGTGGGAAAGGTTCTCTAGGTCTCAATCCTAGTAGCTGCGCTCAACCAACTATCATCATCATAGCTTCTACGATCACACTTTATCGCAGAGAGGCTTATGAAAAAGGACTTTCAGTGATTACGTGTGCGACTCGACGGATTGCACCTGGAGCGCTTAGTCCGATGATTAAGTCGCTTAATTACCTTAATAACATCATGGCTCGGTTAGAGGCTGTGCATGCTGGAGCAGAGGAAGGGTTGATGCTCAATGAACAAGGTTTTATAGCGGAATGTACGGGCGATAATATTTTTATTATTAAGCAAGGGGTGCTGATGACTCCGCCAACATCGTATGGAGCCCTTGCGGGCATTTCGCGTGCAATGACGTATCGACTTGCTCTTGACATCGGACTCGAAGTCAAGGAGGTTGCTATGACATGTTATGATGTCTATACCGCTGATGAATGTTTTCTTACTGGTACAGCAGCAGAAATTGTCCCTGTTGTTTCCTTGGATCGTCGTAAGATTGCTTCTGGCCAGCCTGGGCCAATCACTCAAAAATTGATGGAAAAATTTCGACAACAGACTAAAGGCTGAAGACCTAAAAACGTGAATGAAAATAAAATAAATTTTTGAATCCAACATTTTCTTATCCATGCTAAATTAAAATTTTTCATATTGAATATGGGTGCCAAATTTCAATTTTTTCAGCCTTTAACCCGAATATTTCATCCCTCTCTACTGCGAAAGCC
>CAYYAN010000043.1:0-9873 GCA_964469825.1 uncultured Chthoniobacter sp.
CTGTTGTTGTTGTTGCTGCTGTTGTTGTTGCTGCTGTTGTTGTTGATTTTTATCTTCCTGTTTCTTGTCTTCCTGTTTCTTGTCTTCTTGTTTCTTGTCTTCTTGTTTCTTGTCTTCTTGTTTCTTGTCTTCTTGTTTTTTGTCTTCTTGTTTTTTGTCTTCTTGTTTTTTTTGCAATTCATCAATTAATTTTTTAACAATATCACGATTCTCTTTCGCATTTTTGTTGTTTGGATCTTGTTTTAAAACGGTGTCATAATGTTGTAGGGCATTTTTCCAATCAGAAAGCTTGATCGAGTGATCTTGCTGTTTTTCTCCAGAACGAACCAGCGTGTTGGCAAGATTGTAAGTTGCCGCTTCTTGTAGTTTCGCGTCAGAAGCAGTCATCGCACTGGTAAAATAATCGGCTGCTTTGGAATAATCTCCCTTTTTATATGCAGCTGTACCTGCATCAAAACGAACTTCTGGAGAGGAGGGAATTTTTTTAAGACGCTGTTCAAAATTTTGAAGTGCCGCTTCATAATTTCCTTGCTGATATTCTTGAATTCCAGGAGCTGCTTGAACAGTTGACGTTGCGATCAAGAGCGTGGCAATCCAGCAGTGGAGCGATATTTTTTTTAAAGGAAAACGTTCGAAAAAAAATTTTCCATCCCTTAACAAGATTGAAAGCACTAATAAAAATAGCGCTAGAGCACCTGGAAATTCATAGCGTTCAATAGGCCGCTTGGCACTCATTTCGCCAGTCATGCCAGCCATGAGGGGAATAATTCCTTTTTCAACAATAGCCCGCGCTGCTTGAGAACTAAACGGCTCATAAAAACCACCTGTTACTTGAGCAATTTCTTTTAAACGAGCCTCATCGAGCTTAGAGAGGACAGGCTTGCCACGTTCATCACGTACAAAGTCTGTTTTACCATCTTCATTTTTAATAGGAATGAGCGAGCCCGCTGCGGAACCGATACCGATAGTAAAAATTTTGATCCCTTGCGCTGCCGCATGTTTGGCTGTAGCAACGGCATCTTCTTCCAAATCTTCACCATCAGTAATGATGATCAAAGCACGACTCGTTCCTTCTGCTTTACCAAATGCAATCTCTGCAGTTTTGATGGCTTCCGAAACATCAGTCCCTCCTTTTGGAATAAGCGCTGTATCTAATTCAGCAAGCGAGGCTGTTACTGCGCTATGATCAAGCGTCATAGGAGCTTGCAAGAAGGCGCTTCCAGCAAAAGCAATCAACCCCACACGATCGCCTGGCAACAAGTCGAGAACGTCTTGCCCTAAAAGCTCTGCCCGTGCTAAGCGTGTTGGCGTAACGTCAGTTGCTAACATACTGCGAGAGGTGTCAATTGCAATCATCACATCGCGCCCGCGAGAAATGATTTTCTTTTCTTCATATCCCCATCGCGGTTCTGCTAATGCAAGAACAAGCAGACCCCATGCAAAGAGCACGCACAACAAGCGTGCTCTTCGCCTCCAAGGAGCGATCGAAGAAAGTAATGCTGTCCGAAGTCGTAACGCAACAACCTTAGCCAAAAGTTGCTGCCGGCGTTGATGCGCTCTCCAAAAAAGCCAAGCGAGCGGGACTAGAAAGAAGAGCAACCAGAGCAAGGAAGTTCGACCAAAAGTGAGAGATGAAATATTCATACTGGAATGGCAGCTAAAGTATTTTCAAAACAAGCAAGGAAAAATTAAACACAAAGTTCATTGTGGTTCATTTCTTTTATTTTTATTCACGGAAGTCGACTCCACCGTGTTTGAGATAAAATGATCTCTAACGTTAGCAACAAAAGCGCCAGTGCTAGAAACCACCAGAAAAAGTCTTTCACATCAGTTTTTTTATCTAACGTTATAGAACTTTTTTCAAGACGATCGATTTCTTGGAATGTTTTTTGTAGAGAAGCCTCATCTGCTGCTCGAAAATATTTTCCCTCTCCAATATTAGCGATATCTTGCAACAATTTTTCATCAAAAGCAAAAGTGACTTTTTGCATGACGACTCTTCCAAAAGGATCGCGCACAGGAACAGAAACAGGACCATTACTTCCAGCTCCAATTGTATAAATGCGAATCCCAAGAGCTTTGGCTGCCTCTGCAGCAGTAAGCGGCATAACTTTCCCTGCGTTGTTAGCGCCATCCGTTAGCAGAACAATCAGTTTTGTTTTTGCATCTTTATTTTTTAAACGTGAAGCTGCAGAAGCAAGAGCTGATCCAATCGCTGTCCCATCTTCTACCAATCCGAGCTGAATGCGATCTAGATTTTGAATCAGCCAATCGTGATCAAGTGTGATTGGGCTAACTAAATAAGGACGCCCTGCGAAAGCAATGATCCCCATGCGATCATTAGGACGAGCTTCAATAAATTGTTGTGTCACTTGTTTCACCGCATCCAGTCGACTTGCATGTTGGTTTCCAATCACATAGTCTTCGGTCGCCATCGAGCCTGAAACATCTAGCACAATCATAATATCGATCCCACTTGCTTGAATCCGGGTTGTTGTATTGCTCCATTGAGGACGCGCTAGAGCTATAACAAGGGAAGCCATTGCGCCATAAAGCAATCCGATAAGCACTGCTCCAGCAGCGGAGCGATGCACTTGCCCCAACTTTGCAATTAATTGTGTTGATGAAAAAAGAACTCCAGCTCCACCCTTTCCGCCTTGCAAGAGGCTTAAGAGAGGCAAAAGGAGCAATCCCAATAGAAACCAAGGATGAGCAAAAGAAAAAGCTCTCCATGTCGTTGATAATAATTTTAGCAATGCTATCATTGTTTCTCTTGCTCCTCTCCTTTCTGAACAAATTTTTCTGCAGCTTCAATTAAGGCCAACCGCTCTTCCGCTTCAGCCACACCTTGCGCAAATTTCAAAACATCAGATTGTCGCAAAAAATGACTCAGCGCCTCTTGCTCGGGTGGAGAAAAGCGTTCTTGTCCATGAAGTGATTTTAAAAACTCTTCCGTTGTTTGACGAGGCGCTGCGAGGTTAAAAACTTCACTTAAATAATTTCTCAATAGCGTTGAAACACGAATTCCAAATTCGTGATCGCTCCCAACCATAAGCTCTTTCTTCAAAGAGGCAAGAGTTTGAAGCATGATTTCTTTTCGCGTAAGCGGCTGCTTCCGGAGACTCCTCCAAATGAAATACCCCAAACTACCGATTAGCAAAAAAGAGATCCCAGTAACCATCATAATCTGTGATGTTGTATAAGGAAAAAACGGAACTGGCCCCACAATGTCGTGGAGAGGAACTGGAGAAGCCGCCTGGGAAGGCGCCTGAAAGATGGAAGATGGAAGATAGGAAATAGCGTTGTTTGTCATATCAACAAATAAACTTATGCTGATTTTTAAAAATACAGTTCATATAAAAATTCATTTTAGTTTCGAATTTTCTATCTTCTCTTTTTTTCTCGATGGGCGAAAAAGGAACGAAGGAGCGGCAAGTAGTCTTCATCGGTTCGAAGCGCAATCGCATCGATATGATGAGCCCCAAAAAGATGGAATAATTTTTTCTTTTGTTGCTCAACTTCTCTTTGATAGGCAGTACGAAAAGCGTGTGCCGATGTGTTCAGCTCTAGCTGCTCTCCCGTCTCAGGATCTTGAAGAGTAATAACACCAACATCAGGAAAACTTTCTTCCACCGGATCAAAAATAGGAAGCGCAATCATATCATGCCGTTTTGCAGCGACCGTTAAGGGACGAGAGAAATCTCCATCAAAAAAATCCGAAATCATAAAAACAATCGCACTCCGTGTGAGAACCCTGTTTAGAAATTCGACTGCTTGAGCAATGTCTGTCTTTCGGCTTTTTGGCTGAAAGAAAAACATTTCACGAATGAGCCTCAAATGATGGAGACGTCCTTTTTTAGGAGGAATAAACAATTCAATCTGATTTGAAAAAAGAATTAATCCCACTTTATCATTATTGTAAATCGCACTGAAGGCCAACAAGGCAGCAACTTCTGCACCAACTTCCCGTTTACTTTCGTTAACGCTTCCAAAATTCCCCGAGGCACTTACATCCAAAAGAATCATGACAGTAACTTCACGTTCTTCATTAAATTTTTTGATATAAGGTTCTCCTGTACGTGCGGTCACATTCCAATCGATCGTACGAATTTCATCTCCAGGTGCGTAAGGTCTCACTTCTTCAAAGTTCATTCCTCGCCCTTTGAAGACGCTCTGGTATTGGCCTGCGAAGGAAGACTCGACAAGCCGCTTTGTCTGCAATTCAATGCGGCGCATCTTACGAAGAATTTCTGAGGAAGTTTTCATCGTTATTTCATCTGTTACCTGCAACCCACAAGCTGCATCTCTATTTTACGGTACAACAAGCCCTGCAAAAACTTTTCCAATAATATCTTCCGAGGTAATCGATTCAGCCTCTGCTTCGTAACTCACAGCAACACGGTGCCTCAAAACCTCAAGCCCTATTGATTTCACATCATGTGGCGTCACATAACCACGACCTTGAAGGAAGGCATGTGCTTTTGCAGCAAGCGTTAAATAAATTGTAGCTCGAGGAGAAGCTCCATAACGAATCATTCCGTCCAATTTTAATTTATAAGCGGCAGGTTCACGCGTAGCCCAGACGAGATCAACAATGTAGTCTTTAACCTTATCATCGACATAAATTTGATTCACGACTTCACGCGCTTCTAAAATTTGATCTTTGGAAATGACATGATTCACACCAAGGCGCGGCGATGAAGTAGCCATAGCATCCAAAATAGCACGCTCTTCTTTGCGACTCGGATAACCAACTACAACCTTTAACATAAAGCGATCGAGCTGTGCTTCGGGAAGAGGATAGGTTCCCTCCTGCTCTAATGGGTTTAGAGATGCCAAAACCAAAAACGGATCAGGAAGAGGAAAAGTCTCTTCACAAATTGTCACTTGATGTTCCTGCATTGCTTCAAGCAGAGCACTCTGGACCTTGGCTGGAGCACGATTAATTTCATCTGCTAAAATGAGATTTGCAAAAATAGGACCTTTGCGCGTCGTGAACATTGTCTCCCTCGGATTATAAATTAATGTTCCGATCAAATCAGCAGGCAAAAGATCAGGCGTAAACTGCAAGCGTTGAAAGGAAGCGTTAACACAAGCTGCGAGGGTACGAACTGTTAAAGTCTTCGCCAGTCCTGGAACGCCTTCCAGCAGGACATGTCCATTGCTGAGCAATCCGATAAGAAGACTTTTAACCAAGTCTTGTTGCCCAATAACAACACGCCCTACTTCCTGCATTAAGGGATGCACCCATGCTCCAGTCTCTTGCACCTGTCGATCGAGTTCTTGAATAGAATGAGTCATAAGATTGAAATGGAAAGGTTGAGCACTGCTTTGCAGCTGCTGATGAATTTATAGATTCGTAGATTTAAATTTGATTTTAAATAAAAAATACACATCCCTGCGATTTTGCAAAAAAAAATTTTAAAATAAATATTTTTTTACTTGCCTCAACAACTTTTCTCGCTCTTCTCCAACAAATGTTACATGCCCCATTTTGCGACCGGGTTTTGCTTCTTTCTTTCCGTAAAGGTGCAAAAAACTATTCTTCGAATTACCTAACATTTTCTTCCAATCAGGTTGTTCAGACTGCCATAAATCGCCTAAAAGATTCAGCATGATCGCTGGCTGCACTAACGCTGTCGAGCCAAGAGGCGCGCCAACAACAGCGCGAATAGCTTGTTCAAATTGACTTGTCTTCGAAGATTCGATCGTATGATGCCCTGAGTTATGTGGCCGTGGAGCTAGTTCATTAACAATGATCTCATCATTTGGAAGGACAAAAAATTCTACCGCAATCAATCCAATAACATCAAGAGCCTCGGCAATTTTTTGACCTAAGAATGTCGCTTGATCCAAAACTTTTTTAGAAAATTGTGTAGGAATACACGAGAGATGTAAGATTCCATGAACGTGCACATTTTCTTGAGAAGGAAAAACGCTTATCTCTCCCGACGCAGAACGGGCTACAATAATGGACCCTTCTGCTTGAAAATTAACTTTTTTTTCCAAAACAGCGCGCTGAGTTTTCAATGAAGTCCAAGCTTGCTGCACCTCTTCAAAACGAGCTCCCATCTTGATTGCAATTTGTCCTTTCCCGTCGTAACCAAGTGTTGCTGTTTTTAAAATAGTCTCTCCTTTCAATATTTCTAGCGCTGAAAAAAGTTCTTCTACTGATGTCACGATACAAAATGGTGCCACCGGAATTCCACATGCTTTCAAAAATTCTTTTTCTAAAATCCGATCTTGGCAAATCTGCACGACTCGTGGCGTTGGATAGAGAGGCTTGAGTGAGGCCAAAAACTCTAAAGTCGCAATTGGAATATTTTCAAATTCCAATGTTATAAGGTCAACTTTACTTGCAAATCTTTTGAGCGCATCTTGATCCTCAAAAGAGGCCACGATCATTTCATCGGCTACAGAAGCAGCTGGCCCACCCGGCAAAACATCATAGACAATCACACGATGTCCCATTTTTTTTGCAGCCATAGCCATCATTTGTCCAAGTTGGCCACTACCAAGAAGGCCGATAGAAAAACTAGAAATTGAAGACGGAAGGAAAGATAAAGAAGACGACATTGTTAAATATGATAACATGATCAATGTTGGATTCAAAAAATTGTTTCTTTGTTTTCAAATAATTATAGTCTTTAACCTCATGTCTCGCCTCGTATATTTTTTTGCTTTGCTGCTGGTGACTCTGCTCCGAGCTTTATCGCTCCGTTCCTGCTTCCGCTGTGGACAGGCATTCGGTTGGCTGGCATGGTTGATTTTACCTCCATATCGTCGACTGACCCAACGAAACTTGCAGATTGCTTTCGGCACTGAACTCTCTGCATCTCAGCTGCGTTGTTGGACTCGCCAAAGTTTCATGATGCTGGGAGCCAATATTCTCTCTTCACTAAAAATGCCATCTATGCAGACGGAAGAGATTCGCAAAACCTTTATCATCGAAGGAGAAGAGTACTGGGAAAAATTTATTGCCAGCAATGATCATGGCGGCACTGTAGCTGCACTAAACCATTTTGGAAATTGGGAACTTAATGCCCAAGCAGTCGTCTGCCTTCAACGACGTGCTGCAGGAACAGTCTACCAACCTCTTCGAAATCGTTTTATCGATGATTTAATTAATCGCGATCGGAGAAGTCGAGGGGTTGCTACATTTGATCGACGAAAAGATTTATCAGCAGCAACCTCTTTGCTTCGACAAGGCGGACTGCTCGGCATCTTGACAGATCAACATGCTGGTGATGCCGGCATCTGGGTTCCCTTTTTTAATAAACTAGCTTCCACTTCGCCCCTCGCTGCAACACTAGCTCAAAAAACAGGCTCCGCTCTCGTTCCCATCACAATTCGAACCGTTGGAATAGCTCAATGGATTATTTGTATTCATCCTCCTATCGCCACCAAAGACCGTTCCATTGGTGCTATTACTTATGACTTAGGAGAAGCGTTGGCTAAAGAAATTCATCACTCTCCCACTGATTGGTTTTGGGTCCACAATCGATGGAAACTTCCTAAACCTGCTTTTTTATTGAGTCGTACACGTCGTGGCTTTTTTCTACCACCATCAACTTCTTCGGAAAAGCTTCAACCATTAAAATTGTTAGTTCGCTCTCCCAACTGGCTAGGAGACGCTTGCATGGCACTCCCCGCCATTCGTTCAATGAAAGCAGGACGTCCCGATCTTCATCTTACCATCTTGACTCCGGCTAAACTTGCTGATCTTTGGAAAACCATACCAGAAGTTGATGATGTTATCACCATTCCCCCGAACTCCTCTCCGTGGAAGGTTGCTAAACTGTTGCAACAAAGGACAACTTCAAACTTAACTCGGATATTTCCTCCTTTCGCTGCAGCGCTTCTCTTACCAAATTCGCTCCGTTCTGCACTAGAAGTTTGGCTCGCCAAGATTCCTCGCCGCATAGGTCGTGTTGGAAAAAAAGGAAAGTTACGTTCTTGGTTAATTAACCAACCCTTTCCAGAAGAAGTTGAAAAGATCACACATGAACGAGATCAATACCTCGCTGTCGCTCGGTGGTTAGGAGCACCGGAACAATGCAGTAATTCACAAGACAAAGAAAGTTTTCAATGAAGTTCCGAATAGCTATCTCTCCTGGCGCTGAATATGGTCCCGCAAAACGCTGGCCTGCTGATCGTTTTCGCAGTGTAATGAATCAACTCTCTGCTAAGTATGATATTGACTGGATCTTGATTGGAACGCCTGCCGAACGGCCCATTGCTAAAGAAATATTATCTCCCATTTTTTATGGCCATGTTGAAAACAAAATCGGAGCAACCTCGCTAGCTGAGCTCATAGAGCTTTTACAAACCTGCGATCTTCTTCTCACCAACGATACCGGCACCATGCACTTGGCGGATGTTTTAGAAATCCCTACCGTAAGCATCTTCGGGTCAACAGATCCAAGCCGAACAGGTCCCCGCGGCCCTCACCATCGAGTATTACAGCATGTTGTCTCTTGCAGTCCTTGTTTTTTGCGCACATGCCCTATCGACTTCCGCTGTATGCTCGGAGTCACTCCAGAATCTGTCGTAAAGGCAATCGAAGAAATATTCGGGTTAAGACCCCCAAAGCTTGGCTAATGGCACGGCTAATGTTTTTGTTTCTTTTCGTCGAATCAAAAGATCTCCTGCATAAAAAATAATTCCACCACAAAAGTTCTTTCCACAACGATCAGCAAGTCGACGAAGTCCCTTGCCATCAGAGGGAGAAAGAGAGGCTGCTGTTTTTACCTCAACGCCCCAAGTCTCTTTGCCTCGCGTGATGACAAGATCAACTTCCACCTGATCATGATCGCGATAATGCCAAAAACGCAGATCAGGGTCCGTCCAGGTTGCCTGCGCTATGAGCTGTTGCACCACGAATGATTCTAAAAGGTGACCAAACTTTTCGCGTCTTGCTATCCAATCTCGAGAGTGCACTCCTCCAAGAGTTGCCGCCAAACCGCTATCAAGCAAATGCACTTTTGCTGTTTTCAAAAGACGCTTCCCTTCATTATTGTGCCATGCTGGCAGCATTCTAATAAGAAACAATCGTTCTAAAATCGAGAGATAATGATCCACGGTAGAGCGATCAAGCTGCAGAGCATTCCCAAGCTGTCTAACATTAACTAATTGTCCTGTAGAAATGGCTAGCAGCTCCAAAAGAGTTTTTAATGATCGAATATCTTTAATGTCTGCAACAGAATGAACGTCACGTTCCAAAACAGATTTTATATAATGCCGATGCCATTGCCTCCCTCTAGCAGAAGATCGCATGAGAGGCTCGGGGTATCCTCCGCTCAGCAATCGTTCTACTAGCGTTGGAAGTTTTTTATTTTCAGGAAAAATTATTTCTGGTTTCAATTTTCTTTTTAAGAAAAAATTTAGAAATTTTCCTTCTTGATGCTCTTTTTCACTTTCCGTGAGAGGGTAAAGCTCTATGACTTCCATGCGACCTGCTAAAGAATCGCTAAGCTGAGGCAACATCAAAAGATTTGCAGAACCTGTGAGCACAAATCTTCCAGGACGACGATTTTTATCAACAGAGGCTTTAATCGCACGTAATAATGTTGGAGCGCGCTGAACCTCATCAATAATAACTTTTTCTGGCAATGTCTCAATAAAACCTGATGGATCATTCAATGCGGTTGAAAGAAAATTTTGTTCATCAAGATTGACATAGGCATAATGAGGACAAAGAGTCAAAGCCAATGTACTCTTTCCTGATTGGCGCGGTCCGAGAATGCTGACTACAGGTGTATCTTTTAACGCAGTCTTTAATGCAACAGCAATTGAACGCTTCCAGAAAGGGGCTTTAGAAGTGGTTTTGTTAACGATCATAGCAGCGTAAATTTGCGGTTTATAGTTGCGTAA
>CAYYAN010000044.1:0-9718 GCA_964469825.1 uncultured Chthoniobacter sp.
CAGCCATCGGCGTTCCCGGCTTTCGCAGTAGAGAGGGATGAAATATTCGGGTTAACCCAAACTAATCGCGTCGTAACCTCCTTCAAACTCGGCAGCATTTCTTGCAGTGCTCCCTGGTAGGCTTTTAATTGAGGCTCGTAGCCCTGTTCTTGAAGTTTTTCTCCCGTTTTAAAATCGATGACCTCAGCAATAACTGGAATGCCTGCCTGATTTTTTCCAATGACCACGCGATCAAAAACACCACTAATTAATTCTTTCTCTTGAATACGTGAAGTCGGATGAACTACCGCAAAACGTCTTTCACGCCAAAGTTCTAATTGTGCAACATTGTGCTCCTTCCACCGCTCTAAAAAGAATTCTTTTTGAAATATTTCTTTTGGGATTCCTTGAGGAATATTTTTTTCCCATTCAAATTGTGCAAGCTTTAGATGGACTGCCTTGCCTCGTTCACGAGCGGTCTTTCCTTTTAAAAGCTGCCCAAGCGAGACATTTCCATCATCTTGTTCTTCGGAAGGATGCCGTTGAGAAAGTTTTTGATAATCGTGAATTAAAGCTTGATGCGGCGGTATTGCAAAATTTTGCAATGGTAATTTTTTCTTAAGCGAACAAAGCGATAAACCCTGTGTCTCATGAAACTTCAAGCCTGAAGACCGCAACCATTGAGCCATTGTTTTTTTGCGAGATGGCTTTTCGAAGAGAAGCAAATCCAGATAGGAAGCGGCTCGTGTCATCCCAACATAAAGCAAGCTCAACATCTCTGCCCATTGTTCTTCTTGAAGAGCTCTCAGCAAAGAAGAACGACCCTGCAAGGTCATCATCTCTTGACTTCCTTGAATAAAAAAATGTCCCTCTTCATCTTGCTGAGGCTTCAGCCCTTGATCTCCCCCTGCTGTGATATCAACATCAAGATCCATTAAAATAACTGACTCAAACTCCAATCCTTTGGCAGCATGAAAAGTCAATACTCTCACAGAAGCAGGGAGTGGACTTTCAACACGTTCATGGCGAATTCGCTTGATGAAAAGAGAAGTTCTTCCTCCTCCTCGAGCATCAAAAGTTTCTGCTATCGCCATTAATTGCTCCACACGTCCCTTTTCATAGGGACTGCAAGCAGCTTGAAAACCAGGTTTCATAACCCATGAACGAAGCGTGGCAGCATAACCAGCATTTAATAATTGTTGTCTCAAGAGAAGAGCCGCATTTTTTTTGTCAACTAAATCGCGCAAGGGTGAGTGCAAGACATGTTCATAAGCAGCAGTATGCCCCGGATGATCAATCCATGCCAAGAGTGACAAAAGTAATTCAACAGCTAACGTATCGGTGAGAGGGTTGCCTCCTTCGCCGCTAGCCACAATGTTACATTTTCGAAGTTGCTGTAACAATGGAGCGATAAATTTTGCTCGTCGCACAAGAATGGCAACCTCTCGCAATGGATCTTCTTGAAGATGTTCTTCGACGAGCACAACAGCTTTCTCAATGATTTCTTTCATTGAATCATTTTTTTCCTCTTCGCTTGCCGCAATAGAATGAAGTCGTACCCTTCCTCGTAAGTTGCTCACTGAAGGTGCTCCGACGTGAGGTTGAAAATCGGCACGCCATCGTGATGCTGCCTTTTCAAAAGCAGCCCCCCCTCCCATGGCCAGCAGACTATCTTGATTGCTTAAAGCCCCGAACACTTCATTCACAGCTTCGAGGACAGCTCGACTGGAACGATAACTTTGGTTAAGAGGCGGTATTTCTTTTTTAAAAAAGTGATGCTCTTGTTCGAGTAAGCCAAGGAGATGGCGCTTTCCCCCGCGCCATCCATAAATACCTTGCTTTACATCTCCCACCACAAAAACTTCTCCTCCTTTTGCCAAAACATTCCCAACAAGTGACGAAAGAAAGTCATGTTGTCGCTGACTCGTATCTTGATATTCATCGAGAAGAAGATGCTCGGTCCGAATATCAAGACGCAGAGCCATTTCTTCTAATAAAGTGCCTTCGAAATTCGCTTCTGGCAATAATCGAGCCTCTTGAGAAGAGGCAAAATGCTGTTCTGCTTGAACCGCTTCCTCTACTTCTGAAAAAGTGTATTTCCCAGCACAAAAAGAAATTTTTTTTCTCTCTCTTTCATATTTTTGAATCATCTGCCAAAAAGCCCTTTCTCGTAAAGCTTCAAGCCGCACTCGTTCTCGAATGGATTCTTGTAAAAATGGCAAAAAGAAATTTAAAAAACTATCAGGAATCGGGACTCCATAAAAAGTAGGACTCTCCTTTTCTCCTAAACAATTTGTCAATAAGGTGCCTCCTTCTAAGAGATCTTTTAACAACAGCGGCTGTTCAAAAAATTCTTTTAATTTTTGAAGCGCTTTTATCCATCGGCCATCAGGTTTTCCTTTGCTATTGAGAGGAGCTTCAAACATTTCTAAAAATGCCTGAACTTTTTTTGTCCCTTCAAAACACTGAGGATGAAATATTGGGGCTAGCCCGGATATTTCATCATTCTCGTGACGAGAAAGCCGCGAAGGGTGATGGAGTAACTTTGTACGAGCCACCCAGCGATTTTTTTCAAATAAGGCCACTCCTTTTTCAACAAACGAAAGAATACGTGTTCCATGATGCAAGAGTGACCATACCTCCCGAATGTTAGGATCGATTTTTAGTAAACGAAGAAGCGCCTCACGCGCCAGTTCTTCGCTCGTCAGCGAATCAGCGATTTCCCAAGGAGAGGCCATTCCCAAATCAAGTGCTAATATCCGTGCCTGTTGAGCAAAAAGAGCATCGATAGTTCCAACCGAAAGCCGATCTATCTGATCAACGAGATGGCGTAAGAGCTGTCTACAAGTTTCTTGTGCTGGTATTGGCAACTCCGTTCCCTCAACTAAAATTTTCCTGAGAGAATCTTCTTCACAAGCCCTTGCTAAGAGACGAAAGACCCGCGCTAAAATTTCTCCAGCTGCCTCTCGTGTGAAGGTGGTAGCCAAAACCGAAGCAGGATTGAGTTTTATATTCTCTGGTTTTAAAAAAATCTGGAGGTAGCGTCGAGCTAGTTGTTCTGTTTTTCCAGAACCGGCAGAAGCTCGTTGAAGTTGAAGCATGGTAGATAAACTGAAGACTAAACGAACAAGACGGAAGAAAAAATATAAAGAAGGATACCTTAAAATCCATCAGTTCTTCAACCACCTATCCACCTCTTCCCCGGCCATTGAGACCAAAAAGCCTCGCTGCTTGGAAGCGAAAGAGGCGTATCCACGGAAGAAGTTGCTGCTAACATTTTCCCTGTTGTTCTTGTCCAGGCGCGAAAAGGAGAAGCTGAAGGAGGCGCGAGTTGTTCAACATTTTTTTGAACCACTGGTTCAAGAGCAGCTTGATAGGCTGATGTGAAATTGATAGATGAAACATTCATGGTTTTAGTAATTGTTGTGCAAGTCGAACAAGCTGGCGAACGTGTCCTTCTAAAGAATGGATCATAACTATTTCTTCTTCTGTTGTTGTGAGGAGAAAGCGGCTCGCTAAGAAGAGCTGACTGTGCTCTGGTTCTAAGAGTAACTGAGCATCTGATTCTCGCCGATAAGGAAATAATTTTTTAAGAAATTCGATAACCTTCTCCTCCAGTTCTGGACCAGCAAGAGTCAGTAAAGGGATACTCATCCAGAGCAATGACCCATCTAAATCTTCTTCAAACTGAATGGTAAGGTTATCGGTTAATTCCAGCGTAAGGCTCTCCTCCTGCAGCATCTCTGCGGGAAGAGAGAGTCCAATTTTAGAACTAAAGTTATCGAGCAGCGTGATGGTTTTTTGAAGCATAAATAGTCTCACATCGTGCTATTATCCTAAAATACAGGATACGATCATTCTATTTGTCTTTTGTAAATTCATTTGTCGATTTCTGATTTAGAGAGGTTGTTTGGAGACGCTGTTGTTGTTCTTTTAATTCTAGCTCTCTCAATTTGTGATCTAAAGTGATGGGAACAATCTTACCTTCGATAGATGTGCCTTCTGGCAAAAGTTTTTGATGAGGAACCATGAACCAGCTGCCACTCAATCCTAGATTATTACGAACAGGGGTTTGAAAATGCAGCTCGCTACTAGGAACCAACCCACCAGGAGAAAGTATACGCTGACTTATTTGTGCCTTGCTTAATAAAAATTCTTGAAATTGCTGACTCAGCTGAAGAGAGTCCACGAAATTGATAATATTGCGTTGCGTTTTATCAGTAAGAATAAATAGGGCATATAAATTGTCATTCTGTACTCCCTGTGCTTTTTCATACTCAGAATAAGCCTCGTTGACCTTAAATGATCCGACTAAAAAAGTTTTACTGATCGCTTTCTCATTTTGGTTAATCTCGCTCTCGATTTTTTCTAAAGAAGTCATTTCTGCTACTGTCTTGTTCAGAGCTTCAGCAACGGCATCATTTTGTGAAAGATTTTCCGCGTCTTTGCTAATGGAGCTAAGATTGTTTTGATAATCTCTCATTGCTTGGATGTATGCCAATGTTTTTTGATTAGAGTCATGTCTCAAATTAAATATTTTTCCTTCAAGGTCTGCTGGCTGGTGACTTATACCACAGATTCGATAATAGGGTTTAATCGCAGCATGACGCAACAGCATTGCTTCGCTGAGGGCTTTCATAGAGGCGGTGTACCAAGGAATCCAAAGGTCGTGTTCTTCTGAAAATTGTTCTTCCATCCTCTTCGCTGCTGCTACAACAGCAGCTGTGTAGTCATCATAGGCATGACACATTTCTTCTATTTTCTTGAGTCCCTCTGGATGCTCTTCTCCTTTTTCCTGTAAGAATTTTTTATAATCTTGATACTTTTCCACAGCATCTTTAAACAAAGTAGAAATACGCGCTATAGCTTCTTCTATCTCTTCTTTTTCCTGTTCGGTTATTGATGCTTTTTCTGGACTTAATATGGAGAAGCTTTCTTCTGGCTTAGACTCCTCCTTGTCTGTCTTCTTTATTAAGTCTTCTGCAATCTGAGCAGTAGCAGAGGGATCTCTTAAATCTGAGCCCATTCCCGCTCCTTGCTTCTCTCTTTGCTCGTCTATTTTTCTTGCTATTTTATTTCTCCTCTCTTCTGACTCACGGCGATAGGCATAAAAATTTTTGCCTGAAAAAATTATTCCGAGCCCGCCGAGGATAATAAAAGGAGCTTCGATTGTTTCTGTTGGTGAAAGCTCTGCTGCTCCCGGAGCAGGTGTAGCCGGAGGAGCTGAGTTAACGATTAACGATGTTGCAACACGAAAGCCGACATTGTCGTATCCCTCTGCAGGATCATAGGAAGGGCGAGACCATTTGGAGAGCTCTATTCCCCAATCGGCCACCTCCAACTTGCTTGCCACCGTTGATCCATAGTAGGAACTTTTCCAAGAACCGCCACGCGCAATATATTTCAAGGGCATGGCCCCCTGCTTCTCTTCCGTTTCGACCCACTCGGCCACATTCCCGCTCATATCATAAGTGTTATAAGAGCCCAATGAATTTTTAAAATAAGTTACTCCCGTTAAGCAAGGAGCCTGTTTTTTAGTGTAACCTAAGGAACAATAATTAGCAGCATTGGCGCTCTCTTGCAAAGAATGAGAGGGCGCCCAATCACTACGATTCGCAAACTGCCAATAGCCTTGTCGCAATCCTCCTCCTTTGTAGTAAGCGGCCTTATACCATTCGCTCTCGTTAGGAATAAACCAAACGGCTCCGGGATTCCGTGCAATTGGCCCGCTGCTCTTTCCATTTAAAGTATAAGCGCCACGTTCCGTAAGGTCGTCACCTGTCAGCCCAGGTGTATTGTGATTTTGAAGCCAATTACAAAAACGTGCTGCCTGGTAAAGGCTGACATAGACAATCGGAAAATGCCCTCGATCTCCTTGCTGATCTTGGATCACACTATATTGATTTTTGCCATTAACAACGACACGTTTGATGGAAGCAACATTGGGATCACTTCCCATTTTTTCGTTATAAAAAAGTTGATAGTTATCTCCAGTAGCAACCTCATTGAGATAATTGCAATATTGGTTTGCCGTTACTTCTGTCTGCGCTATGCTATACTCTTGAATGACCATTCCAAGGCCAGTATCAGGGTCATTTTCATTCCCTTCATCTTTTACATCTACGGGAATAATATCATCAGGGAAGTCTCCGGCTAAAGCTAGCACTCTCTCATCGCCTCTACTCATGAGAGAACTAAAGTTAAAGTGATCTTCGACTCCACTATCACTAGGACTAGGAGAAGCGTGTACAAAAATGCTCGAAACATTTAGCGCTAAAAAAACAGCTGTTACTATTTTTAAAAAAAACAGACATCTTCTCAAACTCGCTTCTGTCGATGAAGGGAAAGAAGTCAAGGGCGTGCAGCAACCGTGCCTATATCGAGATACTCGAGTAGTAAGCACCGGTACAATGCTACAATTTCGGTTAGCAGCAGAGGTTGGAAAGAAGTCTAATGAAGCCATCTTGATCGCTTGTATTAGGATCATGCTGGTGGAGCCATGGGGATTCGAACCCCAGACCTCCTCAATGCCATTGAGGCGCTCTACCAACTGAGCTATGACCCCTTATTTTTATTTTTTCAAAAAACTGAACCTGCAACTCAAACCTATGAGCAGTGAATCTTATAGGTAGAAGAACAGAGGCTACTGCGAGAGATGAGACAAGGCAATACGAATTTATAAAACAAATTTATAAAATTTAATTTGACATTCTTGCTTTATTAGGGCATCCTCTCCCTCCAACTTTTTTCACGATGAAGCGTACTTATCAACCATCTAAGCGTACACGAAAACAACAATTCGGCTTTCGCGCCCGCATGGCAACCAAAAATGGTCGTGCCATTTTAAGTCGTCGTCGTCGTCATGGCCGCAAACGCCTTCTACCTAAAGGCGTTGAAATACACTTTAAACGTCACACAGAAGCGTAAGCCTTGCTAGCTCTTGGCAGCTAGAGCTTGAGTGTTTGTAGTTTGAGTTCTTTCGGCTTTGCTCAATGAAATCAATGGCATCTCTCCGCGAGCCACTCTCTCTTTCTCGTGAGGTACGTCTTCGTTTAGGTCATCAATATAGCGCGGTTCGCACAAACGGCATTTCTGCCCATGGACCTTTTTTCCGACTTAACTGCCTGAAACAAGAGAAAGAAATAACTCAACTTGGCATCATTGTTTCCAAGCGTGTTGGAGCCGCAGTAATACGAAATAAAATCAAACGTCGCTTTCGCGAAATTTACCGCAACGCTCGGCCTCATTTATTGCCACATTTTTGGCTCGTTATTATTGCGGCACCGAAAGCTGCAACAGCTTCTTTTCAAGAATTAGAGAAGGAATGGTTGCGTCTAGGAAAAAAGCTCTCTATTTTTACTGCTCCATGATTATTTTTCTCCTTCAACTTCCCGCACATCTCTATCGATGGCTTCTCTCACCGCTCCTTCACGCACTCTGCGGTCCAGGATGTGGTTGTCGTTTTGTACCAAGCTGTTCCCAATATTGGATTGAATCATTAAAAAAGCATGGACCAGTTCAGGGACTCCGCTTTAGTCTTGCTCGTCTTGGACGTTGTCATCCGTGGAATCCAGGAGGCTATGATCCCATTTCTGTAAAGAGTAAAGAGTGAAGGGTAAAGCGTATTGTTAACATCCTAAATAATTTCACACTTCACATTTATTTTTTAAGACAACACCTTTTAAAAAAAATTTTCGCTAGCGACCCTTCACACTTCACCCTTTACTCTTCACTTTCTTTTACCCATGTTCGACCGTACTACTTGGATCGTTGTTTCTCTCTCAATTGTTGGCCTTATCGGATGGCAATCGTATTATACTTCTCATACCCTTCCTGCGATCAAGGCAGAACGCGCAGCTGAACAAACGAGCCCAACACCCTCTGCAAAACCTTCACCGACGGTCACTCCCATAACTCCACTCCAGGCAACTCCCGTGCCTCAACTGACAGCACGACGCGAAACACTTGATACCGCAAAAGCAGAATATCTTTTTGCAAATAATATGGGAGGGATTGAAAATATCACTCTCTTCCTTCATCTAGGCGAACAAGATCATAGCTTGCAACTTAACGATCTCTCTCCAGTTCCCATTGGCGCGCTCCTCGAAGCCCCAGGAAAAGTCGTCGAAGGATTTTCAATGATCGCTGATAAGAATGCTGGCAAAGCTTCTTTTGAACGCCAAGACTCAAATGGGTTGATGATTAACAAATTTTTTACACTCCCCCAAACAACAGGATCGCCTGAAGAATATTCCATTGGATTGGATATTACCTTTAGCAACACAAGTCATCAGCCAATTAATACCCCAGCTTATTTGCTAGCCGCAGGAGGCGCTACTCCTGTTCACTATACGGATGCCCCGAGGTACACCTGCTTTGATTGGTTTTGTGACGGCAAGATGACCAGTATTGATGTGAATTGGTTTCTGCCTACACATCTTCCTATTGTTGGCACTGAACTCCGCGCTGCACGCTCTCTCTATGAAATGAGCCATCCTGGCATTGCCTGGGCAGCTGTAACAAGTCAATATTTTTGTACAATCCTTACGACTCAAAACAAGGAAATTACAGGCTCTTGGGCCACTCGCTTTGATACATCACTCCGCTCACAACGCACCCAACAGTCAATTTCTGGCATTACAGGAGGATTGAAATTAGAACCTCTTCATTTGGCTCCGGGAGAATCAGTCTCTTATCATTTTACCATCTTTGCCGGACCAAAAGATTTTAAAGGCTTAGAAAAAATGGGAGCAGGCCAACAAGCCGTCATGAATTTTGGCATGTTCCACTTGGTCTCCGAATTTTTACTTTGGGCCATGAACTCATTAAAAGGCATTCTTGGAAATTATGCAGCAGCCATCATTATTCTAACCCTCTTGATTAAATCAGCCCTTTGGCCAATCCAAAATAAAGCCACCAATTCGATGCGTCGCATGCAGTTACTCTCTCCTAAAATGACAGAACTGCGCGAAAAATATAAAAGCAATCCTACCAAGATGAATGAAGAGCTCATGAAGCTTTACAAACAGTATGGTGTTAATCCATTTGGAGGATGTCTCCCGATGCTTGTACAGATCCCTGTCTTTTTTGGCTTCTACTCAATGCTAGGAACAGCCATTGAGCTGCGCAACTCTCACTTCCTTTGGATTCATGATCTCTCACAACCAGATACGATTGCTCATTTCATGAACATACCGATCAATCTGCTTCCGATCATCATGGCTGGAACAATGCTCTGGCAAATGTCTCTCTCTCCTAAAGGAGGAGACCCAGCGCAGCAACGAATGATGTACCTCATGCCGATTGTCTTTTTGAGCTTCTGTTATAATTTTGCTTCTGCATTAGCTCTCTATTGGACAACACAAAATATTTTTTCGATCATCCAACTTTATGTTACACGCAATCGTCCGCTGCCAAAGCTAGATATTCCCAGGTCGAAGAAACGGCCAGGGAAGTAACGAATGAAGGGTAAAGGGGTAACCCGGATATTGCATCACTCTCGCGACGAGAAAGCCGCGAAGGCTGATGGGGCAAGGCAGGTTTCGAATATAACGTTGAGCAGTATGCATGCATACTGCTCATTCCCGCGAAGGCGGGAACTAACGCAGCAGCCATCGGCTTTCCCGGCTTTCGCAGTAGAGAGGGTTGAAATATCCGGGCTAGCATCAATGCCTGTAAGGAAAGCAGAGATAATTTTGAAATAAGTAATTCTGTTGTAGAAAGAAAGTAAAATTTTGTA